>NZ_JAWJTG010000029.1:0-60756 GCF_032911605.1 Stenotrophomonas mexicanensis | reverse complement strand
GTTGGCGCCATGGATGGCGCCATCGAGCCCCCAGGGACGGGTTTACGGCGTGTCCCGCGAACCCACCGCGCCCGCCCCACACATGAGCCGCTTTTCGCGACCACACACGAGGGGCTGCGCCGTTGGCTGGAGACTTCCTGACTCTGCGCAACGCCCGTTGTGGAAGCGTTCTCACAACGATGCACGGCAGCACGCCCACTGACCAAAGTCCGGAAAAAGCGTTAGCTGGTTCACACTTTTACAGCGCGTTGATCTTGATCAATGGACTTGTCGTAATCGGCCTGCACAATGGCGGCCCGTTCGGCACGGCGCGCCGTCAATCGTTGCAGCGCGAGGGGGCGTCGGGCGGGAAGCAGTACTGATCCAACGGGTACAGGGAGCGCGGAGCACTGCCACTGGGGAGCGGCAGCCGCGCGGGTACCGACCGGATCCGGTCGCCGGTTGCGTCTGCGGGGATGGGGACGCAACCGGCAACCTCTATCTGAATGGGGATAGTGTGATCACGACGTCTTCACATTCCCCGCTGCTCGCAGGCAAATCGTTGTGATTCATGGTGTTAGGGGTTTTAATTCATCCATGACCTGCTAACCTGCGACGATGATTCGACGCACTCTGGCCTGCATGCTCACCCTCGGCCTGGTCGCCTGCGCGACCCAGCCGAAGTCCCCACCGTCTTCGCCCCAGGCCAGCAGTACGCCGCGCCAGCCCGCCGCCAAGGCCCATGGCCCGGCCGAGGCCGCGCCCGAAGCCGCTGCTGCCACCGCGCCGCCGGTCGATCTCACCCCGGTGCCGTTCGAGGTCGCACGGGCCCGCTTCATTGCCGATACCGCCAAGCGCTATGGCCTGAAGCCGGAGCAGATCAGCAGCGTGCTCGACCAGGCGCAGGTGCGCCAGCCGATCATCGCCGCGATGTCGCGCCCGGCCGAGCGGGTCAAGCCGTGGAACGAATACCGGCCGATGTTCATCAGCAAGGCACGCATCGATGGCGGCCGCGCGTTCCTGGCCCAGCATCGCGCCGAACTGGATCGCGTGCAGCAGCGCACCGGCGTGCCGGCCGAAGTGATCGTGGCGATCATCGGCGTGGAAACCAGCTACGGCAAGAATGCCGGCAGCCATCGCGTGCTCGATGCGCTGTACACGCTGGCGTTCTATTACCCGCGCAGCGGCGACCCGGCCAAGCTGGAACGCGAAGTGCGCCGCGAGCTGTTCTTCCGCGATGAGCTGGCCAAGCTGTTCGAGCTGGGCCGCGAAGAGAACCTGGACATCACCACGCTCAAGGGCAGCTATGCCGGCGCGATGGGCATGGGCCAGTTCATGCCGTCCAGCTACCTCGATTACGCGGTGGACGGTAACGGCGACGGCCGTCGCGACCTGTTCACCAGCTACGACGACGTGTTCTCGTCCATCGCCAACTATTTCGTGAAGAAGGGTGGCTGGGTGCGTGGCGGGCAGGTGGCCGTGCCGGCCACGTTGGCGCCGGGCCGCGAGGAATTCAATCCGACCGAATGGATGCCGACCTGGTCGCTGGCCGACCTGGCGAAGCGTGGCTACCAGCCCAGCGCAGCGGTGCAGCCGGGCGCCACCGCCACGCCGATCACGCTTGAAGGCAGCACCGGCAAGCAGTACTGGCTGGGCTTCCAGAACTACTACGCGATCACCCGCTACAACCTCTCGAAGATGTACGCGATGGCCGTGTTCCAGTTGTCCCAGGCCATCGCCGGACAGGAGCTGCCCCCGGCATGAACATCAGATGGCTGGTCCCAGGCTTGATCGTCCTCGCGCTGGCTGCCTGCAGCAGCGCGCCGAAGAGGCCGGCCACGGCCGGCCATGGTGGCAAGTCCGGCGGCACCCTGGTGCAGGGGCGCGGCCCGCGCCCGGCACACTGCCCGGAAGGATCGCCCTACGCGGCGGCCAAGGAAGACCTGAGCACCCGCGGCAACTACACCGCCGGTGGCCTGTACAAGCCGGGCGTGCGTGACAGCACGCCGGACTACATTCCCAACGTGGCCTGCATCCCCGAGCCGGAAGTGACCGCGGAAGAACGCTCGGCGATCGGCAACAAGACGCCGTACGTGGTGCTGGGCAAGTCGTACAAAGTGCTCGACGACACCCGCAACTATGTCGAACGCGGCACCGCGTCGTACTACGGCGCCAAGTTCCACGGCCGCCTGACCTCCAACCGTGAGGTCTACGACATGTACCAGTTCACCGCTGCGCACAAGACGCTGCCGCTGCCCAGCTTCGCCCGCGTGACCAACCTCGACAACGGTGAGTCGGTGATCGTGCGCGTCAACGATCGCGGTCCGTTCCATGATGGCCGCGTGGTCGATCTCAGTTATGCCGCTGCCGTGCGCCTGGGCATCACCCAGCGCGGCACCGGCAACGTGGAAGTGCGCGCGCTGCAGCCGGGTGAGGGCAACCTGCTGGCGCAGAAGCCGTCGCGCCGCGAGCGTCGTGCTGCGGAAGCGGCCGCCGCCAGCGCTGTAGCCAGTGCGCGCCCGGCACCGACCGCGCGTGCCGCCGCCGACAGCGACATCGATCGCCTGGTCAAGGGGCTGCCGGCCGATGGCATGCCGGCGCGTGGCCAGCCGGCCACCACCCAGGGCGTGGCCAGCACCGTGCCGGATGTGGCGGTCAGCAGCCTGCCGCCGAGTGCTCCGCCGGTGCGCAGCACCGCATACGCGCCGGCTCCGGCGGTCGTTGCCAGTACCACGCCGCGCGCCGCTGCGCAGGCACCGGTCCGCACCGCCGCCGCTACCCCCAGCCTGTCGCAGCAGGTGGTGGGCGCAGTCATGGTGCAGGTTGCCAGCTTCTCCAACCGTGACAACGCCAACCGCGCGATGGGCCAGCTCAACGCCGCCGGCATCGTCGGTGCCACCATCAGTGACATCGCCGCCGGTGGCCGTACCCTGTTCCGCCTGCGCGTTCCCGCCAGCGACCATGCCAGTGCCGCGGAACTTGTCGGCCGCATCGCCGGTCTGGGGCTGGGTTCGCCGCAGATCGTCAAGGATTGATCCACCCGGGCCGGTGCTGCCGGCCCATGCTGCCCCGGCCTTACAATGGCCGCTACGTTCCACCCTCCATTCCCGGCCGTCCCCTGGAGCCTGCTGTCCAATGAATTTCCGTTCCGCCGCCACCGCCCTGGCCGCCACCCTGGTGGTGGGCCTGGCTTCCGCCCAGACGCCGCTGCCGACTCCGGCCACGCCGGCGCCTGCCGCCGCCGCCGCTGCCGCCCCGGCCACCGTCGCCACTCCGCCGGCGCCGGCGCCGAGCGTGTCCAAGGCCTGGGTGCTGATGGATTACGCCACCGGCCAGGTGCTGGCCGGTGAAAACATCAACGAACAGCTGGCTCCGGCCAGCATCACCAAGGTGATGACGTCCTACGTGATCGCCGCCGAGGTCAAGAACGGCAAGGTCCGTGCGGATGACCAGGTGATGATGAGCGAACGCGCCTGGCGCGAAGGTGGCGCGGGTACCGATGGCAGCTACAGCGGCTTCCCGGTCAACCAGACCGCGCGCCTGGAAGACATGGAAAAGGGCATGGCGATCCAGTCCGGCAACGACGCCGCGATCGCCCTGGCCGAGCACGTGGCAGGCAGCGAAGAAGCTTTTGCTTCGCTGATGAACAGCTATGCCGCGAAGATCGGCATGAAGAATTCGCACTTCGTCAACGCCCATGGCCTGACTGCGCAGGGCCACCACAGCACCGCCTACGACCTGGCGCTGCTGGGCCGTGCGATGGTGCGCGATTACCCGGAAACCTACGCGTACAACAAGATCAAGGAATTCCAGGTCGGCAACATCAAGCAGCCGAACCGCAACCTGCTGTTGTGGCGCGATGGCAGCGTGGACGGCATCAAGACCGGCCACACCTCGGAAGCCGGCTACTGCCTGATGAGCTCGGCCCAGCGCGGCGACCAGCGCCTGATCGCCGTGGTGCTGGGCGGCCAGTCGGAAAAGCAGCGTGCCGATGACAGCCTGGCCCTGCTGAACTGGGGTTTCCGCTTCTTCGAGACCCACCGCCTGTACGAGCCGGGCAAGGCCGTGGCCGAGCACAAGGTCTGGAAGGGCACCACCGACAAGGTGCAGCTGGGCGTGGCCCAGCCGATGCTGGTGAGCGTGCCGCGCGGCCGCTACAACGACCTGAAGCCGAGCATCGACGTGCCCAAGACCCTGGAAGCACCGTTCACCGCCGGCCAGCAGATCGGCACCGTGAAGGTGATGCTGGATGGCAAGCTGGTGGCCGAAGCGCCGCTGGTGGCGGTGGCTGCCGTCGAACAGGCCGGCTTCTTCAAGCGCCTGTGGGACAGCTTCTGGATGTGGTGGGAATCGGAATGATCCACGCCCCGGCGTGGTGAGGGAAAAGGCCGGCAAATGCCGGCCTTTTCTGTTTCGGGATGCCGCTTGCGCATGAATCCTGCCGGATGTGGGTAGTGCCGGCCGCTGGCCGGCTCCTCATGAACCCATCCGGATAAGCCGGCCCCGGTGTGCCGACCAACGGTCGGCACCTACCTACAGCGAGCGGCTGATGGTGAAGCTGCCGAACACCGGCGCTTCTCGCTGGCCGTTGAACTCGCGCGTGCTGTGGTAACGCGCCGCAGCGAACTTCCAGCGTCCGTACATCACCGCCACGCCATAGCCGCCGTAGGCCACCACATGGCGCTTGTCCACACTGTGGCTGTTGCGGAACGTGTTGCCATCCAGCGTGATGTCACGGATCACCCAGGCGGCGTCCGAGGTCGCGAACAGGTGCCAGGACCAGCCATTGCGACGGCCGCCGCGGGTCGGCGCAGTGTTCTCACCGGCCGGGCGCAACGGCGTGCTGCCGAAGTCGTCCGGCAGCTTCCAGCCGAAGCGTACTTCACCGCCAAGGTTGGCCTTGGTTTCCAGGTTGCCGATCGATCCGCCGTAGTGGCTGATCGCGTCCCAACCCCAGCCGTCGGCATTGACGCTGGCATCGCCCGGCCAGCGGCGCATGCGCTCATGGGTCAGCATGAACAGGGGCTCGTTGTGCAGCTGGTTGTCCCAGCCCTTGAATTTCTCGTCGCCCAGCACTTCGTGCACGGCATTCTGCACCTGCTTGCCCTGTGCCCACGGGCCAACCACGCCCAGCGTCAGCTGGGTGGTCTGCAGGCGGTCGCCGCTGCGCGCATTGAAACCGAAGTTTGCGATCAGTACGCCGGCGTAAGGGCGGTCGTCCTCGATCAGGTCCCTGCGGCTGAAATCGGTCGGGGTGAAGATGCCCTGGCCGATGCTGAAGATCATGTTCTGCTGTTCGAACTTGCCCGGATGCAGTCCTTCCAGGTACTGGTTCACCCAGCGGGCCATGCGTGGCAGGCAGGGGTCGTCGGTGTAATCGACCAGATTGGGCGAGACCAGGGTCAACAGTGCACCATTGGTATAGCCCTGGTCCTGGTGGCGGCCGCCGAACAGGTCGTTGTCAACGCGGAAATTGACCTGCGGAGGGTGGTCGCGCATCGCGTCCGGGCCACATTGTTCGGCCGCCTGGGCGGCGAGGGGGAGGGCAGCAGCCAGCAGGCCGGACAGCCCGAGGGCTGCAAGGCGGCGTTGGGAAGGGGGGCTCATGTGGAGGTTTTTTCTGTCTGTCGTTATATGCCGCGACACGGTACTCGTGCGGGCGTGATGGAACGAGCGCGTTCGAATCACTTGTCTGTTCCGAAAACGACATTGTCTCGTGAAGACAATCCTGCACTGTCCTGCGGCGCCCCAAGGGGCAACGGCCAATGCTGAACGGCCGTTCAGCTGCAACGCAGCGACTCACCGGTGCACTGTTTGACGTTGATGAATACTCTTGGGTTTGTTGGCCTGCGGCCCGATAATGGGGACATGGAAATCAAGTCCGACAACCCCGACCACGGCTTCCAGTTCCCCGGCCAGTTCGAGCTCAGTGCCATGGGCCCGGCCAACCGCGGCCTGGAACATGAGCTTCCCCGCCTGCTGCTGGCTGCCGGCATCGATGTGGTGAATGAACGCATCAGCTGGAAGCATTCCTCCAACGGCAAGTACGTGTCCGTGCGCATCGTGTTCAAGGCCGAGAGCCGCGAACAGTACGACCTGGCGCACCAGGCACTGCGCGACCACCCGGAAGTGAAGTGGACGCTGTAGCCGACAGCTGCCCGGCCGAAGCCGCGCCGGAAGACCGCGCGCCGCGCCCGGCGCTGGTCCGCGACCTCGGCCGCCAGGCCTATGAACCGGTGTGGCGCGCCATGCAGCGCTTCACCGACCAGCGCAGCGAGGCCGACGCCGATGAGCTGTGGGTGGTCGAGCACGACCCGGTATTCACCCTGGGCCAGGCCGGCAAGGACGAGCATGTGCTGGCGCCGGGCGAGATCCCGGTGCTGCACGTGGACCGCGGTGGCCAGGTGACCTATCACGGCCCCGGCCAGCTGGTGGTCTATCCGCTGCTGCGCCTGCCACGGCTGGGCATCGGTGTGCGCGACTACGTGTGCCGCATCGAGCAGGCCATCATCGATACCCTGGCCGAGTGGAACATCGGCGCCGAACGCCGCGAGGGCGCCCCGGGCGTCTATGTCGGTGGCGCCAAGATCGCCGCGCTCGGCATCCGCGTGCGCCGCGGCTGTACCTTCCATGGCCTGGCCTTCAACGTGGCCATGGACCTGGAACCTTTCCACCGTATCAACCCCTGTGGCTATCAGGGGTTGCAGGTGACCTCGGTAGTAGACTTGGGCGGGCCCTCCGGGATGGAGGCCGTCAAGCCGGTGCTGCTGGACCACCTGGCCCGCCAGTTCGGCCTGCTGCTGCAGCCCACGCCCGAACTGCCTGATCTTTCTGCGGCCGCCTGACCGCCCCCCGGAACTGCCATGACTGAAACCACCGCCCGTTCCATTCCCCTGCAGATCGTGCAGGGCGACTCTCCGTCCGCCGCGCCGTTGCAGGCCGGGGTCAAGCAGCTGGGCGGTGACAAGATCAACCGCTCGCCGGTGCAGTTCGCCGATGCGCCGGTGCTGCGCAAGCCGTCCTGGATCCGCGTGCGCATTCCCTCGGGCAATGCGGTGCAGAACCTGAAGGCCAAGCTGCGCGAGAACCGCCTGGTGACGGTGTGCGAGGAAGCCAGCTGCCCGAACATCCACGAGTGCTTCGGCCACGGCACGGCAACGTTCATGATCCTCGGCGAGGTCTGCACCCGCCGCTGCTCGTTCTGCGACGTCGCCCACGGCCGCCCGAAGCCGCCGGATGCCAACGAACCGGCCAGCCTCGGCCAGACCGTGGCCGACATGGGGCTGAAGTACGTGGTGGTGACCAGCGTCGACCGCGATGACCTGCGCGACGGCGGTGCCCAGCACTTCGTCGACTGCATCAGTGCCATCCGCGCGAAGTCGCCGGGCACCCGCATCGAAGTGCTGACCCCGGACTTCCGCGGCAAGGGCCGCATGGAGCGCGCGCTGGAGATCCTGGCGCAGAACCCGCCGGACGTGTTCAACCACAACATCGAAACCGTGCCGGACCTGTACCGCAACGTGCGCCCGGGTGCGGACTACCAGTGGTCGCTGAACCTGCTGAAGAACTTCAAGGCGCAGCACCCGGACGTGCCGACCAAGAGCGGCATCATGCTGGGCCTGGGCGAAGAGTTCGAACAGATCAAGGCCACCATGCGCGACCTGCGCGCGCACGACGTGGACATGATCACCATCGGCCAGTACCTGCAGCCGACCGCGCATCACCACCCGGTGCTGAAGTACTGGACCCCCGAGGACTACAAGGCGCTGGAAGACTACGGCTACGAGCTGGGCTTCAGCCACGTGGCCTCCGGCCCGATGGTGCGCTCGTCGTACCACGCCGACGTGCAGGCCAAGGGCGCCGGCGTCCGGTAAGCGGTTGCGCGATGCGCGCTACCGCTTACCACGCTGCGCTGCGCACACCGTGGGCCCCGGCTTACCACCACCCACACCCCCGCCGCTTCGCGGCCGCCCCCTGACTCAGGGGGCTTGCAACCCCATGCCCTCTGCAACCGGACAGACGGCGCCGCTGGGTGCGCCGCTCTTCAGCCATTCACAATTTGCTACACCGGCCCGGCTAGGCTGGTTTTCCACCGAGCGCGGCCGGGTGACAAACCCGGCAACTTTCGGCACTGTCGTGGTGTCTTAACACCCCGCAGTCTCCCCCTTGGCAAGGCGCCTTCGAGCACGTCAATGAAATTCAAAGCCCCCGCATTCCTGATGGCCCTGGCGCTGGTCGCGCCGCTGGCGCTGGCGGCCAAGGCCGATTCGCCGGCATTGCCCGCTGCGGCAACCGCCGATCAGGTGACCACCTCCAAGCTGGTGTACGGCCTGCTGTCCGACAGCCGCTACGCGTACCGCCCGCGTGCGCTGGACGAGGCCACCTCCAAGGACGTGTTCAAGCGCTACCTGGAGACGCTGGACGGCGGCAAGCAGTACTTCACCCAGGCCGACGTGGCGCGCTTCGCGCCGTTCGAAGCCAACATTTCCTCGGCCATCCGTGGCGGCGAGCTGGAGCCGGCGTTCCAGGTGTTCGCGGTCTACAAGCAGCGCGTCGGCGAACGCGTGGCCTATGCGCGCAAGCTGCTCAAGCAGGAGCCGGACTTCACCACCGACGAGCGTTTCGAATACGACCGCAAGAAGGTGCCGTGGGCGGCCAGCAGCGCTGAACTGGATGAGCTGTGGCGCAAGTCGGTCAAGAACGACTGGCTGCGCCTGAAGCTGGCCGGCAAGAAGCCGGACGACATCCGCAAGACGCTGGACAAGCGCTACGCGACGCTGGAGAAGTCGGTCAATGAACTGAAGGGCGAAGACGTCTTCCAGTTCTTCATGAACTCGTACACCAGCGCCGTTGACCCGCACACGGATTACTTCACGCCGCGCACCGCCGAGAACTTCAACCAGGCGATGTCGCTGTCGCTGGAAGGCATTGGTGCGCAGCTGCAGCGCCAGGACGACGTGGTGGTGATCCGCGAGATCATCGCCGGTGGCCCGGCCGCAGTGGATGGCACGCTGAAGCCGGGTGACCGTATCGTCGGCGTCGGCCAGGGCAAGTCCGGCCTGGTCGAGGACGTGATCGGCTGGCGCATCGACGACGTCGTGGCCAAGATCCGCGGCGCCAAGGATACCCAGGTCAAGCTGGAGTTCATCCCGGCTGCTGAGGGCGCCGACGGCAAGCACCACACCCTGGTGCTGACCCGCCAGAAGGTGCGCCTGGCCGAACAGGCCGCCAAGGGCGAGACCATGACCATTCCGGCCGCCAATGGCGAGCCGGCGCGCAAGGTCGGCGTGATCAAGCTGCCGACCTTCTACCAGGACTTCGAAGGCCGTCGCCGCAACGCGGCCGACTACGCCTCGGCCACCCGCGACGTGGCCAAGCTGCTGGCCGGCTTCAAGAACGACAAGCTGGACGGCGTGGTGCTGGACCTGCGCAACAACGGTGGTGGTTCGCTGGATGAAGCCATTGAACTGACCGGTCTGTTCATCGAGCAGGGCCCGGTGGTGCAGGTGCGCGAGTCCGGTGGCCGCGTCACTGTCAACAGCGACCGCAACCAGGGCGTGGCATGGGATGGCCCGCTGGCAGTGCTGATCAACCGCGGTTCGGCCTCGGCTTCGGAAATCTTTGCCGGTGCCATCCAGGATTACGGCCGTGGCCTGGTGATCGGTGAGACCAGCTTCGGCAAGGGCACCGTGCAGAACATCGTCGACCTGGACCGTTGGCCGAGTGGCGAGACCCAGCGCTTCGGTCAGGTGAAGCTGACCATCGCCCAGTTCTTCCGCATCAGCGGCAGCAGCACCCAGCACAAGGGTGTGGTGCCGGACCTGGCGTTCCCGGCCAGCGTCGATGCCACCGAGTTCGGCGAGAGCACCTACGACAACGCGCTGCCGTGGACCCGCATCGCTGCCGTGCCGCACACCCAGTACGGCAACTTCGCGCCGCTGCTGCCGAAGCTGGAAACCCGCCATGACGCGCGCATCGCCGCCGACAAGGAATTCCAGTGGTGGAACGAGGACGTGCAGCAGTTCCGCACCGAGGCCGCGAAGAAGTACATCTCGCTCAACGAGGCCACCCGCCGCGCCGAGCGTGAGCGCCAGGACACCCAGCGCAAGGAGCGCCAGGCGATGCGCAAGGAACTGGGCCTGGCCCTGGACCCGCTGGCCGATGACAGCAACGACGACGGCCTGACTGGCAACGAGCGCGACATCGTCAAGGATGCCGCCCGCGAGAAGGCTGCCGAGAAGCGTCCGGACCCGCTGCTGCGCGAGTCGGCCTCGATCCTGGCCGATGCGGTGAACCTGCTGGCCAATGACCGCCCGCTGTCGGCGCAGGTGCTGCCGCAGTCGACCGGCGCTGGTCGCTGGGCGGACTGAGCCGGCGACGGCATGTGATACCCGAGGGGCCGGCATTGCCGGCCCCTTTCTGTCTGGGGACCTCGTTCACGGTAGCGCCGGGCCATGCCCGGCGAGCGAAGTGCCACAAACGACTTAATCCCCTCCGTCCCCTTTTCTGTGCATGAACCGGCAGCAACGGGGTGGCTCGGTCACGCCGGTTTCAACCTGCCGCACACGGCCGCAGGGCTACCCTTGGCGGTACCGTCCTCGCAGGAGTACCCATGCGGGCCTCCCGTCTTTCCAGTGCTGCCGTGGCGCTCGCCAGCGCCCTGATCCTGTCGGCCTGTGGTGGCCGCGCCGCCGACAGTACGTTGCTGCGCGAATCCTTTGATTCCGGCGACACCTTCTCGCGTACCGTCGATGGCCGCCCCGGTGACGCCTGCGAGGCCGCGCGGCGCACCCTGCTCAGCCAGGGCTACGCCATCGCCCGCTCCGACGAAGCGCAGGTGGAAGGCAACAAGAACTTCCAGCCACGCGAGGATGATCACGAGCAGCTGGTGCTGCGCATCTCCTGTGCGCCGCGTGGCAGCCAGACGCTGGTATTCGTCAGCGCGGTGCAGGACCGCTACGCGCTGAAGAAGAGCCCGACGTCGGCCAGCGTGGGCGTGGGTGCATTGGGCTCGGTGTCGCTGCCGTTCGGCAGCAATGACGATTCGCTGGTGAAAGTGGCCAGCAGTACGGTCACCGATGCCGGGTTCTATCAGCGCTTCTTCCAGCGCCTGCAACAGTATCTACCGGCGGATGCTGGCAAACCCGCACCGCCTGCGCTCGCGCCGCCCGAGCTCACACCGCCCGAGCCTGCATCGTCCGAGCCCGCACCGACCCCCAGCACGGATCAAGGGTGATCGTGCGCGGCAGGTTGATGGGCGTGGCACTCCTGCTGATGCCCGCGCTGGGCATTGCGTCCGCAACACCGGACTGCACGCAGGGCCTGCTGCAGCGGCTGGGATGGCGCTTTGACGTGGTCGCGGCCGGTGCACCACAGGTGCACGGCGGCCCGGTGTGTACACGTGCCTCGCTGGCTGAAGCACAGGCGGCAGGCGATCTGCGCGTGGGGTGGCCGGCCGGAATGTCCCCCGCAGCACGCCAGGCGTTGCTGCAACAATTGCTGGACGATCCAGCCACGGTCTGCGCCTATGCCTTCGAACTGGGCGCGGCCACGCAACGTGCGGCCTCGGCACTGCAGGACAACCCCACCTTCCGCTTCTCCGGCCCGCAGCTGGGCTGGATCGGCTTCGGCCTGCAGGGCCCACGCGCGCAAGGCTGGCAGCGCACACGCAGTTTCGGTCGTGGCTTCGTGCCGAGCGCGGGCAACAGTCATGCACTGGAGGCGTTCTACAGCGGTGCCGTCCGTGCCGAATGCGGGGTCGGCCGCCAGGTCGCGCAGTTGGCCACGCAACGAGAGCTGTATGGCGATGTCGCGTTCGATACGGAGTTCGCAGCGAATGAACTGTCGATCGGCACCTTCCTCGCCCTGCACGATACCGACAGCATCCTGCTCGGCGCACATGCCGGCGATTTCTTCGCCGATGGCAAAGCGGTGCGCACCTCGACGATGGGACGGCAGGCCTTCGTTGGCGTGCCCGGTTTCATCGAGCACGTGTACGACAAAGGCACGCTGGACGACCTGAGCAACCAGGCCGAGAACTTCGTCGTGGTCGAGGTGGGCGAGGGCGCCGCGCAGGCACTGGCTGCGCATGGCGGACTGGCCTGGTACGACCAGCGCAATGTCGAACTCTGGAAACTCGCGCATGGCATCCCGCGCATCGGCCAGCGCTACTTCGAGCGCCTGCTGTTCGAGCGCGATCCCAACCTTCGTGCACGGCTGGAACCGCGCTACCACGACACGCTGGCACGCATGGACCAGCTGCTGGACGATCCGTTCTACCAGCAGTTCGTGATCTATGTGCATCCACGCGGTATACGTCCCATCGGCTACCACATCGCCCGCCTGCTCGATCGCAACCCGCGAACGCCGTTTTCGATCGACCTGGCGGTGCACAATCTGCATACCACGCTCTACCGGCGTTGGCGCGAGGCGCAGCTGCGCCACTGCGCGGCTACCGGCAGGCCAGGCAGCCTGACCCTAGACCCCAACTGAAGGTGAAACAATGGATATTGCAATGATCGGCCTCGGCCGCATGGGCGCCAACATGGCCCAGCGCCTGCATCGCGGCGGCCACCGCGTGGTCGGCTACGACCCGGGCGAAGGCGCCCGCCAGCGCGCCGCCGAGGCCGGCCTGGAGGTGGTCGATTCGCTGGCCGCCGCGGTTGCCGCGCTGCCGGTACCGCGCGTGGTGTGGCTGATGGTGCCGGCCGGCGAAACCGTCGACCAGACCCTGGGCCAGTTGACTCCGCACCTGGCCGAGGGTGACATCGTCATCGATGGCGGCAACTCCAACTACCAGGACTCGATCCGCCGCGCCAAGGCCCTGGCCGAAGACGATCTGGGCTACGTCGACTGCGGCACCAGTGGTGGCGTGTGGGGCCTGCAGGAAGGCTACAGCCTGATGGTTGGTGGCGAAGCATCGGTGGTGGAGCAGATCGCACCGCTGCTGCGCACGCTGGCACCGGCCGAAGATCGTGGCTGGGGTCGTGTCGGCCCGTCCGGCGCTGGCCACTTCACCAAGATGGTCCACAACGGCATCGAGTACGGAATGATGCAGGCCTACGCCGAAGGCTTCGCGCTGATGGAGCGCAAGCAGGAAATGGAACTGGACCTGGCCCAGGTCGCCGAAGTCTGGCGCCACGGCAGCGTGGTGCGTTCGTGGCTGCTGGACCTGAGCACCGAAGCACTCAAGCGCAATCCCTCGCTGGATGGCATCGCCCCGTACGTGGAGGATTCCGGCGAAGGCCGCTGGACCGTGGCCGAAGCGATCGCGCTCGATGTGCCGGCACCGGTGATCACGCTGTCGCTGCTGGAACGCCTGCGTTCGCGTGAGTCGAATTCGTTCACCGACCGCCTGCTGTCGGCGATGCGCAATGAATTCGGCGGCCACGCCATCAAGAAATCGTAAGCACGAAGCCGGGGTCGGATCCCTTTCCGCAGGAAAGGGCTCTGACCCCATGCAGCCAGTCGAGCATGGCTCGACTCTACAGAAAGCCGTCTCCGATCGTTTCCACGTCGATGTGTCGACCAAGGTCGACACCTACCGTCGGACCCACCCCGCCATCTCACGGATAGCTTGCTTTTGACGTTGACGTTGACGTTGATTCTGTAGGTGCAGGGCGCAGCCCTGCCGATCACCCCAACGCGATTCGCCGCCCTTCGCGCGCGCTGTCCATGCCGGCCTGCAGCAACCGCATCAGCTGCAGTGCCTGCACCGGGCTGACCGTCGGCTCGCCATCGCCGTGCATCGCCGCCGAGAACTGCGAATACAGCCGCCGGTAGTCACCCGGCAGGTTGTCTACGGTACTGCGCTGCACATTATCCTCAGCATCGCAGTGCACCAGCTCGCCGTGCCGTGGGTCGATGCCCCAGCTTGGCGCTCCTGGCGCAACACCGCGCCGCAGTTGTGCCTCCTGCACGTCCAGCCCATGCTTGATCCAGCTGCCACGGCTGCCATGCACACTGAAGTGCGGCGTGGGGGCTGCAACCAGCGAACCGGCATGCACGATCGCGCGATGCCTCGGGTAGTGCAGTACCGCGTGGAAGTAATCGATGCCGCTGCCGTCTTCGCGCTGCACGGCCAGATCGGCATCGATCGCCTCGGGCCAGCCGAACAGCACCAGCATCTGGTCGAGCAGGTGCGGGCCGAGGTCGTACCACAGGCCACTACCCGGCCCGTCCTGCTCGCGCCAGCGGTCGCGCACCTGCGGGCGGTAACGATCAAAGTGTGCATGGCACTCGGCCACGTCACCGAGCGTGCCTTCGGCCAGCAGCGCCTGCAGGGTGAGGAAGTCGGCATCGAAGCGCCGGTTCTGGAACACGGTCGCGATGCGTCCGGCATCACGTGCCGCAGCCAGCACCGCTTCGGCTTCAGCGACATCCAGCGCGAACGGCTTGTCGACCAGCACGTGCTTGCCCGCGGCCAATGCCGCGATCGCCAGCGGTGCGTGTTGTGCGTTCGGTGTGGCGATCACCACCGCGTCCACCGCCGGGTCGTCGAACACCTCCTGCGGCGTGGCGCGCACGTGCACGTCGCTGAACGCGCGCAGCAACGTGTCGCGCTGCGAACTGACGATGCTGTGCAGCACCAGGCCCGGCGTGTGCTGGATCAGCGGCGCATGGAAGACGCGGCCGGCGAGGCCGTAGCCGATCAGGGCCAGTTGCAGGTCGGGGCGCATGAGACGGCTCCGGCAATGGGGAAGGGCAGGGTAAACGACACCTGCGTACAGGCCAAAACTGAACCGTTGCCGTTGGAATCGCCTCGATTCACAGCGGCATGACCGCAACGCCACGCCTGCTCTACGGCGGCTTGTCCAGACTGGCAGCACATCCCGAAGGAGTACGACACGATGAGCAATACCACCCGCACGCTGATTGCTTCCGCCCTGACCCTGGGCCTGGCGCTGTCCTCCTCGGCTGCATTCGCCAAGGACCCGGCCGCGAAGAGCCCGCCGACCAGCACCCATCCGGCAAACCATGCTGATCGCCATGACTCCAACGAGCCGGTGACCGATACCTGGATCACCACCAAGGTGAAGGCCGATCTGCTGGCCAGCAGCAACGTTCCCGGCACTGAAATCAAGGTGGAAACCGTGAACGGCGTGGTCAGCCTGAGTGGTGCCGTGGCCACCCAGGCCGAGAAGGACAAGGCGGTCACCACCGCCAAGGGCATCAAGGGCGTGACCCGCGTCGATGCCGCTGCATTGAAGGTCAGCGCTGCTGCCAAGCGCTGACCCCGGAGGGGGCCCCGCATGGGGCCCCCGCTGCCTGGGTAGAGTCGAGCTTGCTCGACTGCCCTTTGGGTTGCAGCCGAGCACGTCCCGGCTCTACCGTGGGTTTCCGCAACCCGTTCAGCCAACCAGGCGGGAAACTCCAGAGTTGTGACCGCCTGCGCTATATTGCCCGTTCCGCCGCAGCCGGGCCGGTATCGGCCTACGCTCCGCGGCTGTGCTGACGAGGAACTATGGCGCTGGTTTTCAGTGATGACATCTGGGACCGTTGGCGGTTGCCGGCCTTGGCGCTGGCTGCTGCCGCGATCATCGTGGTGCCGTGGTTGACCCTGCGCCAACTGCAGCAGGACAGCGAAGATGCGATGGCCTGGGTCAATCATACCCAGGCCGTGGGTGTGGCCCTGCAGCAGCTGCAGGCCGATGTACGCGATGTCGAATCGGCTGCGCTGACCCTGTCCAAGGGTGTGGATGCGCCTGGCCTGCGCGAGCGCATGGCCAAAGCCAATGACCTTCCCGGTCGCCTGGCTGAACTGGGCCGGATGACCCGCGACAATCCTGAGCAGCTGATCCGCATCGGCCGTATCGAGTCGATGCTGGAAGGGCGCATGGCGCTCGCCCGCGAACTGGCAAAGTCCGAACCCAACAGTGATCAGCGCGAGCTGGTGCAGGACCTGAGCACGCGCTATCCGATCCGTGGCCTGGTGGAGGAACTGCAGGCGAGCGAGCAGAAGCTGCTGACACAGCGCGCCGAGCAGGCCGCACGCCAGCGCAAGCAGACCGAGCTGGTGTCGTGGAGTTCGCTGGTGATCCAGCTGGCGCTGCTTGGCCTGGTGCTGTGGCTGCTGCAGCGGCAGATCGGTCGCCGCCTGCATGCCGAACGACAGTCGCTGCGTTCGGCCGCGCGTGCAGCCTCGGTGCTGCAGACCGTGCGTGAGCCGATCGTGCTGCTCGACCGCGACCTGCGTGTACAGCTGCACAACCCTGCCTTCGCCGAGCTGTACGGGCTGCAGGATGAACGCGCCGATGGCCTGTTGCTGGACACTGTCGGCGACGGTGCATGGAAAGACCCCGTGATGCGCCAGCGACTGTCCGATGTGCTGTTGCGCGGCCGCGAACTGTGGGACTTCGAGCATGAACAGCGCGCCGCCGATGGCATGGTGCGCTACATGCTGCTCAACGCGCGGCGCATGCCGCTGCCGGACACCGACGACGAAGTGGTGTTGCTCACGGTCAGCGACGTCACCGTGCAGCGTGCCGTGCAGCTGCGGGTGGAGGAACTGAACCGCCAGCTGGAAGGCAAGGTTGCGCAGGTGTCCGAGGTCAACAGGGAACTGGAAGCCTTCAGCTACTCGGTGTCGCACGACCTGCGTGCACCACTGCGCCACGTGGCCGGTTTCTCCGACAAGCTGTCGCGCCATCTGGGCGACGCCGCCGATGACAAGAGCCGCCATTACCTGGAGGTGATCTCCAGTTCGGCGCGGCGCATGGCGGCACTGATCGACGACCTGCTGGTCTACTCGCGGCTGGGCCGCGCGGCAATGCGCCAGCAGGCGGTGGACATGCAGTCGCTGGTGGCCGATACCCGCGCCATGCTCGATTCCAACCTGCAGGCCGAGGCCGAGAACAGCGGCCATGCGCACCACGTGGAGTGGAGCATCGCGCCGCTGCCGATCGTGGTGGGCGATGAGAACATGATCCGCCAGGTCTGGCTGAACCTGCTCGGCAACGCGGTGAAGTACTCGGGCAACCGCGAACCAGCGAAGATCCGCGTGGACTACCAGCCACAGCCTGACGGCGGTCATCAGTTCACGGTCAGCGACAATGGTGCAGGCTTTGACATGGCCTACGCCGGCAAGCTGTTTGGTGTCTTCCAGCGCCTGCACAAGGCCAGCGACTACCCGGGTACCGGCATCGGCCTGGCCAGCGTGCGCCGCGTGCTGACCCGCCATGGCGGCCGTATCTGGGCCGAGGCCGAACCGGACGTCGGCGCCACCTTCCACTTCTACCTGCCTCCCGCGATCGATGCGGACAAACAAGGGCCTTCTGCATGACCACTCTGCGCACCATTCTTCTCGCCGAAGACAGCCCGGCTGATGCCGAAATGGCGATCGACGCCCTGGAAGAGGCGCGTCTGGCCAACCCCATCGTGCACGTCGAGGATGGCGTGGAAGTGATGGACTACCTGTTGCGCCGTGGTGCCTTCGCCAACCGCGAGGAAGGCCTGCCGGCGGTGCTGCTGCTGGACATCAAGATGCCGCGCATGGATGGCCTGGAGGTGCTGCGGCAGATTCGCGAGCACGAAGAGCTCAAGCGCCTGCCGGTGGTGATCCTGTCGTCCTCGCGCGAGGAAAGCGACCTGGCCCGCAGCTGGGACATGGGCGTGAACGCCTATGTGGTCAAGCCGGTGGACGTGGACCAGTTCTTCGGCGCGGTGCAGACCCTGGGCAAGTTCTGGGCGTTGATCAACCAGGCACCGGAACTCGAGTGAGCCCATGCCCCTGACCGGTCCCGCCCTGGGGGCGCTGCGCATCCTGCTGGTGGAGGACTCACCGGAAGATGCCGAGCTGATGTCCGAACAGATGCTCGACGCGGGCCTGGAGGCCCGTTTCGAGCGTGTCGAAAGCGAGGCCGAACTGCGCCAGGCACTGGTCGCGTTCCAGCCGGACATCGTGCTGTCCGACCTGAGCATGCCGGGGTTCTCCGGTGATGACGCGCTGCGCATCGTGCGCGAGACCTCACCGGAAGTGCCCTTCATCTTCGTCTCCGGCACCATGGGTGAGGAGAATGCGGTGGCGGCGCTGCAGAAGGGCGCCAACGATTACATCATCAAGCACCTGCCGGCGCGCCTGCCGTCGGCGGTGGCGCGTGCGATCCGCGATGCACGCAGCGCCATAGAGCGCGCGCGGGTGGAAACCGAACTGATGCGCGCGCAGCGCCTGGAAAGCCTGTCGCTGCTTGCCGCCGGCCTCAGCCACGACCTGCGCAACATCCTGCAGCCGCTGCTGATCATGCCGGACCTGCTGAAGGCGCGCACCGAGGATCCGCAGCTGCACCACCTGGCCGATGTCATCGCCGAGTGCGGCCGCCGTGGCCACGAGATGGCCGAATCGATGCTGTCGTTCGTGCGCGGCTCGCGCAAGCCGAGCGAGCGCATCGAGATCGATGGCCTGTTCGATGCGGTGGCGCTGCTGTTGCGCAGCAACGTGCCCGATGCGGTGCGCCTGGAGTTGCAGGTGCAGGACGAAGGCTTGGTGGTCGACGCCAACTACACCGAACTGCAGCAGGTGATGCTGAACCTGGCGCTCAACGCGATCCAGGCGATGCCCAACGGCGGTCGCCTGAGCCTGACTGCCAGCCATGCCGGCGAGCGCGATGGCGTGGACTGGATGCAGATCTGCGTGGCCGATGAAGGCATCGGCATGGATGCGGACACGCTGTCACACCTGTTCAATCCGTTCTTCACCACCAAGGCCGATGGCACCGGCCTGGGGCTGATTTCCTGCAAGCGCATCGTTGAAGGCGCCGGTGGCAGCATCCACGTCAACAGCCAGCCGGGGCAGGGCACCTGCTTCGAACTGCGGCTGCCGATGCATGAGGCCATCGATGGCAGCGAGCCGATCGAGCAGCTGGTGGCGCTGGGCAGTGGCCAGTCGATCCTGGTGGTTGACGGCGAAGCCACGCGCCTGTCGCTGCTCGGCAACGCGCTGTCCAGCCAGGGTTACCAGTTGCAGCTGGCCTCCGATGGCCCGGCGGCGTTGCGCTGGATGCAGCAGGAGGCGATGCCGGCGCTGGTGATTGCCGATGCCGGTTCCAAGCTGCTGCCGGCCAGCCAGCTGCTGGGCGAGATGGCCACGCTTGGCTACCGCGGTCCGGCGCTGGTGTTGGAGGACCCGGCGGTGCCAGTCGCGGCGGACGCGTTCCCGGCCGGTGTGGAGGTGCATGTGCTGCACAAGCCGCTGCAGATGCAGCAGGTGTTCCGCGCGGTGGCCGAAGCGCTGGGCTGATGCCGCGGTAGTGCCGGCCGCTGGCCGGCATCGCCGTGCGATGGGATCACTGCGGTTGCCGGCCAGCGGCCGGCACTACCGGTCCAGGGTCTCCCAGGGGAACCGCGGTAGTGCGTCCACCGCCTGTTCCAGCCGCCGCGACCAGTTCTGGTGAATATCGGCATACAACGCCGAATCCGCGCCCAGCCGCAGCTGCTGGCCGATGCGCAGCTCGCCGTCCCGCAGCAGCGCCAGATCGATCGGCAGGCCCACCGACAGGTTGGAACGGATGGTGGAGTCCAGCGAGACGATCGCCGTGCGCGCGGCATCCTCCAGGTGTGTGGCCGGGCTGAGGATGCGGTCGAGGATCGGCTTGCCGTACTTGGACTCACCGATCTGCAGGTAGGGCGTTTCCGGCGAAGCAGCGATGGCGTTGCCGAGCGGGTAGATCATGTACAGCCCGGGCCGCTCGCCGGCGATCTGGCCGCCGAAGATCAGCGTGGCCTGGGTGTTGACCCCGTCATGGCCGTGTTCGCTGTGGCTGCTGTGCACCCGGCTGTCCACCAGCAGCTGGCCGACGTACTCGGCGGCTTCGAACAGATGGGCCATGTCGCGCAGGTTGGGCGTGCGCCGTTCGCCGGCATCGCGCCCCAGGCGCGACACCAGCAGCTGGGTGGTGGCCAGGTTGCCAGCCGCCATCAGCACGTAGGCTGCCTGGCCGGGGTACTCGAACACGTGCAGCTTGCGGTGCACGCGCACATCGTCCAGCGAGGCATTGGTCCGGGTGTCAGCGGCGAAGACCAGGCCCTCGTCCACCTCGATTCCAACGCAATAGGTCATGTCGGTGCCCTATCATGTGCGTCCCGGATTGTAGGCAGGCCGCCGTGACGACGGCATGTCCACGCCCCCCCAAGTGCCGTCACCTGAACCGCATGACCACCGTGCTCCTGAGCCTGGGCAGCAACGTCCAGCCCCGTCGCTACCTCCACGCCGCGGTGGCGGCCCTGCGCGAGCGCTTCGGCGCGCTGCAGGTGTCGCCCGCCTACCGTACCGCCGCGGTCGGCTTCGATGGCCCGGCCTTCCTCAACAATGCGGTGGCGATCGAAACCGACCTGCCGCTGCAGGAACTGGACGACTGGCTGCACGCGCTGGAAGACGCGCACGGGCGCGACCGCAGCGGGCCGCGCTTCTCCGATCGGACCCTGGACATCGACGTAGTGTTCTACGGCGACCTGGTGGTGGAAGGTCCCGGCCACCTGCGCATTCCGCGCCCGGAGCTGAAGCATGCCTTCGTGCTGAAGCCGCTGGCCGACATCGCGCCGGGCTTCATCGACCCGGTCAGCGGGTTGGACCTGGCAACGCTGTGGCGTGCGCACACGCAGTTTGGCGAGGCGTTCGAGGTCGTGGACCTGGAATGAGGGTGGTTGCCGGCCAGCGGTCGGCACTACCTCAACTGACCGTGCGTCCACCATCCACGCGCAGGGTGTGGCCGGTGACGAAGCTGGCTTCGGCCACCAGCCAGTAGACCGCCTCGGCGATCTCCTCGACCGTGCCGATCCGTGCCAGCGGCGTGCGTGCCAGCAGCGCTTCGCGGGCGAAATCGTCCTTGCCCTGTTCCGGCCATAGGATCGCCCCCGGCGCTACCGCATTGACCCGCACTTTCGGCGCCAGCTCCAGCGCCAGCGAGCGGGTGGCCATCTCCAGCGCGGCCTTGGCCATGGTGTAGGCGATGTGGTCGCGCATCGGGTCGGTGCCGTGCAGGTCGGTCAGGTTGACGATGCAGCCCTGCTGGCGGCGCAGGTAGGGCGCCGCCGCCTGTGACAGCAGCAGTGGCGCGCGCGCGTTGACCGCATACAGCTCGTCCATTGCCTCGGCAGTGACCTGTCCGATCGGGGTGGGGAAGAAGTTGGAGGCGTTGTTGACCAGCGCGTCCAGTCGCCCGAAGTGGGTGACGGCCTGTTCCACCAGGTCGGCCAAGGCGTCGGCGTCACGCAGGTCGGCCTGCAGCGCCAGCACGCTGCCCGGGCGCACGTTGTCGAAATCGAACGCGGCCTGCTGCAGCTCCGCGCTGGAGGTGTTGGCGTGCAGCACCACCGACCAGCCACAGGCATGGAACTGGCGGGCGATGGCCGCACCGATCCGGCGCGCGCTGCCGGTGATCAGGACCACGGGGTGGGTGTCGCTCATCGAGGGTCCTCCAAGGCTCGGCTATCCTGTGCACCATTGTCACCGCATTCGAAGACGCCATGCAGCCCACCTTCCCCCTGCCCGAAGCCGATGCCCTGGCCCACAGCGACCAGCTGGCGGCCGCCCTGCGCGCCGAAATCCTTGCGCAGGGCGGGGCGATGCCGTTTTCCCGCTTCATGGAGCTGTGCCTGTACACCCCCGGCTGGGGCTATTACAGCGCCGGCGCCAGCAAATTCGGCGGCAGTGGCGACTTCACCACCGCGCCCGAGCTCGGCAGCCTGTTCGCGGGCAGCGTGGCCAATGCGCTGGCGCCGGTGTTCGCCCAGCTGGGTACGCAGGCGCGCATGCTGGAACTGGGCGGTGGTACCGGCGCCTTCGCCGAGGCGGTGCTGCTGCGCCTGGCCGAGCTCGACGCACTGCCGTCGCGGTACGCCATCCTCGAACCCAGCGCCGACCTGCGCGAGCGCCAGCAGCAGCGCCTGCAGCAGAACCTGCCGGCCGAGCTGGCGGCGCGCGTGGACTGGGTCGACCGCCCGTTCGAGGAGGACTGGGAGGGCGTGGTGTTTGCCAACGAGGTGATCGACGCGCTGCCGACCCCGCGCTTCCTGATCCGGGATGGCGAGGTCTACGAGGAAACCGTCGAGCTGGATGCCGAAGGCAACTTCATCCGCGGCGCGCAGCCGGCCGACATCCTGCTCAATGGCGCGGTACGCCACATCGAGCGCTACCTGGAAAAGCCCTTCGCCGAGGGCTACCGCTCCGAAGTGCTGCCGCAGCTGCCGTACTGGCTGCAGGCGGTCGCCGGTGGCCTGCAGCGTGGCGCGATGCTGTTCGTCGACTACGGTTACAACCGCGGCGAGTTCTACCAGCACGACCGCGACGATGGCACCGTGCGTGCGTTCTACCGCCACCACGTGCACAACGACGTGCATCGCTGGCCGGGCCTGCAGGACATCACGGCGTCGGTGGATTTCACCGCGATGGCCGAGGCCGGCATGCACGGCGGTTTCGAGCTGGCCGGTTACTGCAGCCAGGCCAGTTTCCTGCTTGGCAACGGCCTGGACCAGGTGCTGCTGCTGGCCGAGGAACGCACCGATGAAGTGGGGCGCATCCAGCTGCGCGACCAGGTGAAGAAGTTGACCCTGCCGACGGAGATGGGCGAGCGCTTCCAGGCTATCGGCCTGCAGCGTGGCGTCGACTTCGAACCGGCCTTCGAGCTGGGTGACCTGAGCTGGCGCCTGTGAGCCACGCGTTGCCGGTGATCAAGCCGCTGCGGCGGCCCCGGCTCTGGGCCGCGCTGTGGGCGGCGGCAGTACTGCTGGTGATCGTGGTCTGCCTGATCCCACCACCGCCGATTCCGTTGCCGGAAAACAGCGACAAGGGCGAACACTTCCTCGCCTATTTCATCCTGGCCGGCAGCGCGGTGCAGCTGTTCCGTCGGGGCCGCCCGCTGCTGTGGGTGGGCGTGGGCCTGGTGCTGATGGGCATCGGCATCGAGTTCGCGCAGGGCGCACTGACCAGCAACCGCATGGCCGACCCAATGGATGCGCTGGCCAACACCATTGGCGTGCTGGCCGGCATGGCCACCGCACTGACCCCGCTGCGCGACCTGCTGCTGCGCTGGCGCGGGTGAAGGCGTGCCAACCAAGGTAGGCACCCACCCGTAGATCCACGCCATGCGTGGATGAACTGCCCGGGGTGCCGACCAGGGTCGGCACCCACCAGGACAGACCTGCCGTTACTTCCCCAGCGTGACCTCATCCAGCACCCACATCGCCGGGCGCGTGTCGCCGGTGAAGTTGATGCACAGATCACCCGTGCCCTGGGTGTCCTTCGGCAGCGTCGCACGCAGGGTCACGAAGCCATCGGCATCCGGCTTGGCCGGCAGCGGCACTTCGGCCAGCACCTTGCCGCTGCAGTCCCCACGACGCACCTGCATCTCGCCGTGGGCACGCTTGGCCTTTTCGAAACGGCGCTTGAGTTCGTCGTGGGCCAGCTGGAAATAGTATGGGATGCGGCCGGCACGGACTTCCACGCTGCCGATACCGTCCAGCTGTGCCTGCGGCCAGCGCCAGCACGGCTGGAAGATGTCCACGTTGAACACCGCACGGTTGCCTTCGCGGGGGCCATCGTCTTCCAGGCGCAGCACCAGCCCCTTCTTGCCCACGCAGCTGAGCAGTTCATCACTGCGGCGGCTGAGCAGCGATTGCGCAGTGAAGGCGGCGATGGTCGGCTTCGCGGCCAGCATCTGGCCCTGGTAGAACGCGGCGGCCTGCACGGCGGCGGGCAGCTGCGCCGTCAGCGGCTGCTGGTACAGCGGCGACTGCGCGGTCACCGGCTGTCCGTCGGTGCGGTAGCGCACCTCATAGCCCAGCGGATTGGCCAGCGAAACGGTCACCGTGTTCTTCGCGCGATCATCGGTATAGTCCACGCCTACTTCGAACGGGGTCTGCGCATAGGCCAGGCCCCAGGCACGGTAGCGCTGCAGCTGTGCCGGCAGGCGTGCGAGGAAATCGCGGAAGTCGCGGTGTTCCGGCGTGCTCCAGCCGGTCTCGGCCACGGCGGCCAGGCGCGGGAACAGGTTGTGCTGCAGGCGTGCGTAGTTGCGCGTGTGCTCGGTGAACATGTTGGCCTGCAGGCCGAGAATGTGCCCGCGCTTGTCGGCGGCCAGTTCGGCCGGCACCGGCTCGAAGTTGTACAGCTTGCCGAGGTTGACCTGGGTCGGGCGACCAGGCGGCTCGTTCTGCGAGGCAGTCTGCAGGTAATCCAGGTACAGGTAGCCGACCGGCGACATGATCACGTCATGCCCGGCACTGGCCGCAGCGAGGCCACCTTCGGTGCCCTGCCACGACATCACCGTGGCCTGCGGCGGCAGACCCCCTTCGAGGATCTCATCCCAGCCGATCAGGCGCCGGTCGTGTTCCTCCAGGAACGTCTCCAGGCGCTTGATGATGTGGCTCTGCATGGCCATCTCATCCTTGATGCCCAGTGCACGCATGCGCTGCTGCACCTGCCTGGAGGCTTCCCACTGGTCCTTCACTGCCTCGTCGCCACCCACGTGCACGTACTTGGCCGGGAACAGTTCGATCACTTCCTCCAGCACGTTCTCGAGGAAGCTGACGGTGCTGTCTTCCACGTTGAACAGGTTCGGGAACACGCCCCATTCGCTGATCGGCTTCAGCGGGGTATTGATCGAACCCAGTTCCGGATATGCGGCGATCGCTGCGGTCGCGTGCCCCGGCACATCGATTTCCGGAATCACCTGGATATGCAGCTTCGCGGCATAGGCGATCACTTCGCGGATCTGGTCCTGCGTGTAGAAGCCGCAGTACGGATGCTCCTGGCCGCTGACCGGATCGATGCCGCCATCGCCGGCCGGCAGGCGGCAGCTGCCCACCTCGGTCAGCTTCGGGTAGCGCTTGATCTCCATGCGCCAGCCCTGGTCATCGGTGAGGTGCCAGTGGAAGGTGTTGAGCTTGTGCGCAGCCATTGCGTCGAGCACGCGCTTGATCTCGTCAAGGCTCTGGAAATGCCGTGCCGAGTCGAGCATGAAACCGCGCCAGCTGAAGCGTGGCGCATCCTGGATCTGCACCGCTGGCAGCACCCCATTGCTGCCGCCGGTGGCGAGCTGGGCGAGCGTGGTCGCGCCATAGAACAGGCCGGTTTCGTTGCCGGCCTGCACCAGCACGCCCTGCGCGGTGCTTTCCAGCGTGTAGCTTTCGCCGCTGTCGCGGAAGGTGGGCACGATCTGGAAGCGGATGCTGCCGGTCTTGGCTGCAGCCTTGCCCTTGGCCAGGACCAGGCGCGGGCCACCACTGCGGGCCAGCAGGTCGGCGAACTGGGCGGCGACGCGCTGCGCAGCTTCGCCTTCGGCCTGCAGCACGGTGTCGGCGCGAACGGTGATGCCGCTGCCCTGGCCGGCCTGCACATTGCTGGGGGCGGGAATCAGCATCAGGCTGCCGGCGCGCAGCTGCGGGCCGGGTGCTTCAGCGGCAGGCGTGGGATCGGCGGCGAGTGCCGGCAGTGCCGGCAGCAGAGCGAGCAGGCTGCCCAGCAGCACTGCGCTGCGCATCCGGGCGCGGGAAGGCTTGACCATCGGAACGACTCCTTGGAACGGTGCGATGAACGCTATACATGAAAAACGCCGGGCCCGGAATGACCCAGGCCCGGCGTGCGTGCACGACTCGGCGATGTTGCCGCCGCTGGATCAGTACTTGAAGCGGAAGTTGAGGTAGTACTGGCGGCCGTTGCTGTAGAACGAGGTCGGGATGGCCGCGGTCTGGTAGTACTTGTAGGTCGGGTTGTTGAGGTTGAGCGCATCGAAGCTGATGCTCAGCCAGTCGGTGGCCTTGTAGCTCAGCGATGCCGACAGCGTGCCGAAGTCATCCTGGTAGTACGGGTTGGCACCGGACAGGCCGATCAGGAACGACGAGCGGCGCGTGTAGCTGACGCGTGCACCGAAGGTGTCGTTCTCGAAGTAGGCACCCACGTTGTAGGTGTTCTTCGAGGTGCCGAGCAGGTTGTCGGTTCCATCGGCCCAGGTGTGCTCGGTGCTGCCATCGGCGTAGGTGTAGTTGGCGTTGACGCCGAAGTACTCGCCGATCGGCTGTTCATAGGCCACTTCGATACCGCGCACCTTGCCGTCGGCATTGCGCGGGCGGGAGATGTTGTATTCCTCGAGGCGGTTGGTCAGCTCGCTGAACAGCATTTCCTTCTCGGTGCTGAAGGCCACGTAGTCCTTCAGGCGCATCGAGTACGCACCGATCGACAACATGCCGCGCGGCATGAAGTACCACTCCAGGTTGGCATCGAAGTTGGTCGACACCACCGGCTTCAGCTTCGGATTGCCGCCGCCGCCGGTACGGTTCAGGTCCGAACCGTAGGATGAAGCGCCCAAGGCCGAGAAGTCCGGCAGAGTCTGCGTCTGCGACGCAGCCACGCGCAGCACCAGATCGTCACGCAGGTCGTACTTGAAGTTGGCGCTCGGCAGCACACGGTTGTGCTTGTTCTCGAAGGCCTGGCGGGTCCAGGCACCGAACAGGCTGCTCACGTCCGGCACAGTCGAACCGGTGGCGGCCGCGTAGGTATCGATGTCCTGCTTGATGTTGACGTAGCGCAGGCCGACGTTGCCGCTCCAGCGGTCGCCGCTGAAATTGCCCTGCACGTAGGCAGCGAAGTTCTTCTCCGACACCTTCCATTCGGCGCCGTAGTTGTGGCGGCCAGTCGGGCCGTCATTGCCGGACAGCCAGGTGGAGTTGTTGGTCACTGCATCCTTCAGTGCACCTGGGGTGAAGTACCACAGGTCGCGCGGGAAGCTGCCACCGATGCCGTTGGCGAAGCCACCGGGGAAGTTGGCGGTCGCGCCGTTCTTCAGCGCATTCCAGATCGCGCCCGGGGTTGCGCCTTCCGGCGACTTGGCCTCGCGCTTGTGGTCGCCGAAGCGGGCGCCGAAATCGATCGAGTTCAGTACGCCGGCATCGGCGAAGTACTGGTTGAAATCGAGCGTGGCCCACTTTTCCTTGTCGATCGCGGTGACCTGCTGGTTGCCCCAGGTGCCGAAGTCGGTCACGCCGCCCGGACCGATGTTGCCACCGACGTTCCAGTCGATCGGCGAGCCGTTGCCATGGGTCGACCAGTTGGCGCCGCCACCGCGGGCCAGGTTGACCTCAGCGATGTACTGGCGCGGTGTATCGCCGGTGCCCTTGGTGTTGCCGGCCTGGAACTTCATGCCCAGGTTGTCGCTGATCTGCCAGTCGGCATCGAAGGTGATGTAGTTGGTCTTGGCCTTCGACTCGCGGTAGATCATGTCGTACACCGCGTAGTCGCGGTCGGCCTGGCCGGCGAAGGTGGCGTTGGTCAGTACGCCATCCTTGACGACGTAACCCGGATTGGGGGCCTGGCCCGGAATCAGGATCTTGTTGCCATTGGCATCTTCAACGGTGCGGTCGTTGAGGATGCGGCCGCCCCACAGCATGAAGTTGCGGTTGTAGTTGTTCGCCTTCAGTTCCGAGCTGAAGCCTTCCAGGCCCAGGGTCAGGTTGTCCATCGGCTTGAACTGCAGCGACACCAGGCCGCCCTTGCGCTCGCGGGTCTGTTCGAACAGGGTCGAGCCGAGCAGGCCCGGCGCGTACACGCCGGCCAGGTCCGGGTTGGACTTGGCCACGGTGCCATTCGGATCGATCTGGAAGAAGCCGCCCGGTACTTCCTGCGCTTCGCGGCGCAGCTCGCGCTTCTGGCTGAAGGCCTGCACCATCACGCCGAAGTTGCCTTCATTGTTCTTGTAGTTGAACAGCGCCGACAGCTGCGGGTCGTTCGACTTGGCCTGGTCCGAACGCACCATGCCGACCGAACCTTCTGCTGTGAACTGCTTGGAGAATTCCAGCGGCTTGCGGGTGAGGATGTTGACGGTGCCGGTGGTGCCGCCGTCCTGCAGCTTGGCCTGCGAGGACTTGTTCACTTCCACCGAGCGCACCAGTTCCGACGGCAGCAGCGAGTAGCTGACGCTGCGGCCGACGTTGTTGCCCTGGCTGAGCACGAACCAGTCGGCCGAGCCGACGGTATGGCCGTTGATCAGGGTCTGGGTCAGGCTCGGGCTGGTGCCGCGCAGGCTGACACGGTCGGCTTCGTCGAAGCCGCCTTCGTCGGCGCTGGACGAGCTGATGTTCACACCCGGCAGGCGCTGCAGGGTGTCGGCGACGTTGTGCGCGGGCAGCTTGCCCACGTCTTCGGCGGTGACCACTTCCACGCGCGCATTGGCTTCGCGCTTGGTATCCAGCGATTTTTCCATCGAACCACGGATGCCGGTGACCTGCACGGTATCCAGGTCGGTGGCGGTCTGGGTGGCCTGCTGCGCGTGCGCGCTGAAGGCGAGGCAGCTGACGATGGCGGCCGAAAGCAGGGTCTTGCGGGTGTTCATGATGTCTCTCCTCATCACTCGATTGGATGCCGGCGGCGGTGTTCGATTACGGTTGCGATGACATGCGCGGGGCGGCGGCGAAGTCCCGTGCGTTGGCGTGCCACGTACTGCGTGCTGCGATTGCGTTGAAGCCTGTTGCGGTGTCAGGCGGCCGACTGCTGCAGGTACCAGCCGGCAGCGCCGACCACGCCCAGCTGGCCGTGCTCGACCACCTTCACCGGGATGCGTGCCAGCGCTTCGCCCATCGGTCCCTTCTGCAGGTAGCGTTCGACGAAAGTGCTGGTGTGCAGGTATTCACGGATCTGCGGCAGGATGCCGCCGGCCAGGTAGACGCCACCGTGGGCGCCGTAGAACAGCGCCATGTCGCCGATGGTGCTGCCGAGCAGGCCGCAGAACACATCCAGCGCCTGGCGCGCATGTGCATCGCTGTCGGCCATGGCCGCAGCGGTGACCGCGTCGGGGCTGGCCAGGGTCGGCGCCTGGCCCTGCAGTGCGCACACCGCGCGGTACAGGTTCATCAGGCCCGGGCCGGAGATCGCGTGTTCGATCGACACGTGCGCGCGGTCGCGCTGCATGTGGCGGACGATGGCCATTTCCAGTTCGGTGCTGGCGGCCAGGGTCGGTTGCCCGGCTTCGGTCGGGAGCACGACCGGGCCGTGCGCGGTGGGGATCCACAGCGCGGCGCCGAGGCCGGTGCCGGGGCCGACCACCAGGGTCGGGCCGCGGGCGGCGGTTTCCGGTCCGCACAGGTGCAGCACGCCACTGGCGTCAACCTGCGCGGCGGCGTAGGCCACGGCTTCGAAGTCGTTGACGATGTAGACCCGCTGCAGGCCGACGTCGGCTTCCACCTGGCGCGCCGACAGCGGCCACGGCAGGTTGGCGGTGATCACCGTGCCGTCCTCGCGGGCGTAGCCGGCACTGGCGACCACGCAATGCGTGGGCCGCGGGCCTTCGCCGAGGAAGTCGGACAGGATCGCGCTGAGGCCGGCATGGTCGGCGTTGCGGTATTTGCGGTACTCCAGCACCTGCACCGGATGGGCAGCATCACCGCTGGCCTGGACCCGGGCCACGCGCACATGGGTGCCACCGACGTCGGCGGCCAGGAACGTCGGCGCGACTCGGGACAGGACATGGGCCGGGGCGGGGTGGCTGGCGGTCACGCGGGCTCCTGCTGCAGGTGGGGCCGGCCCCGGGATCGGGGGCGGCGATTGGGGCGGAGTCTGTAACCCCGCTGACAACGATGTCAACGAGTTCGTGACACTTTCGTTGCTGCATCGCAACGAATGCGACATGCAGTAAACGTTTACATGGCGTGAGTGCGGGTTTCACGTGGGAACCGTTGCCGCACATGGGCCAAGGCCTTCGGCGCATTCAGCACGATGCGTTGCGATCGGGTTGCGCAGTGCAGCACGAGGTTCACAGGGCTGCGCGTGGAAGTTGACAAACCGCGGCTGTCCATCGAAAGAATGTGACAACGTTGTTCCCAGCCACTCTCCGACGCCGCGTTCTGCGGCCGTCGCCGCAGGAGCCCTCCTGATGTCCGCCGTCCCCGCTGCAAGCGCGCGCCCGAACGTGGCCACCTCCATCGCCATCGTTGGCGTGTTGTTCTTCCTGATCGGCTTCTTCACCTGGCTCAACGGCCCGCTGATCACCTTCGTCAAGCTCGCCTTTGAACTCAGCGAGGTCGGCGCCTTCCTGGTGCTGATGGTGTTCTACCTGTCCTACTTCTTCCTGGCCCTGCCGGCGTCCTGGATCCTGCGCCGCACCGGCATGAAAAAGGGCCTGAGCCTGAGCCTGCTGGTGATGGCCGGTGGTGCTGCGTTGTTCGGTGAGTTCGCCACCCAGCGCTGGTACCCGGGCGCGCTTGGCGGCCTGTTCGTGATCGGCAGCGGCCTGGCCCTGCTGCAGACTGCGATCAACCCCTACATCTCCATCCTCGGCCCGATCGAGACGGCGGCACGCCGCATCGCGCTGATGGGCATCTGCAACAAGATCGCCGGCATGCTGGCGCCGGTGCTGATCGGCACGCTGGTGCTGCACGGCATCGGTGACCTCGATGCACAGGTGCAGGCCGCAGATGCGGTCACAAAGGCCGCGCTGCTGAACGAGTTTGCCGCCAAGATCCACACCCCGTACCTGGCGATGGCTGCGCTGCTGGTGCTGCTGGCGGTGGCCGTGCTGTTCTCGCCGCTGCCGGAAATCAAGTCGTCCGAAGCCAACGCCACGCCGGCGGCTGCCGGTGCCGCCGAGCGCCGCAGCATCTTCCAGTTCCCGCACCTGTGGCTGGGCGTGCTGTGCCTGTTCGTCTACGTGGGCGTGGAGGTGATGGCCGGTGATGCGATTGGTACTTACGGGCATGGCTTCGACCTGCCGCTGGACCAGACCAAGATGTTCACCTCGCTTACCCTTGGCGCGATGCTGGTCGGCTATGTGGTCGGCCTGCTGTTGATCCCCAAGGTCGTTTCGCAGTCGCGCTACCTGACCATTTCGGCGGTGCTGGGCGTGGTGTTCTGCCTGGGCGCCTGGGCCACCCACGGCTATGTATCGGTGGCCTTCGTGGCCCTGCTGGGCTTCGCCAACGCCATGATGTGGCCGGCGATTTTCCCGCTGGCGATCCGCGGCCTGGGCCGCTTCACCGAGACCGGCTCGGCCCTGCTGGTGATGGGCATTGCCGGTGGCGCGATCATTCCGCAGCTGTTCGCCGTGCTCAAGCAGCACATCGACTTCCAGCTGGTGTTCGTGTTGCTGATGGTGCCGTGCTACCTGTACATCCTGTTCTACTCGGTGGTCGGCCACCGCGCCGGCCTGCCGCAGGACAAGGCCTGATCGGCGATGATGGACGGCAGCCAACCCCAGGGAAAACCCATGCGCAGAGCGACCATCAAGGACGTTGCGGAAAAGGCCAAGGTCTCGCTGAAGACGGTCTCGCGGGTGATCAACAACGAGCCTTCGGTGATGCAGGCCACCCGTGCGCGGGTGCTGCGTGCCATCGCTGAACTCGATTACGAACCCGATCCATCCGCGCGCAACCTGCGCAGCGGCACCACCTTCGTGATCGGGCTGGTCTACGACAACCCGAACCCGTACCACATCATCGGCGTGCAGAACGGCGTGCTGGCCGCGTGCCGCGAGACCGGTTTCGGCCTGCAGATCCATCCCTGCGATTCCAGCTCGCCGCTGCTGGCCGATGAGCTGGCCGACTGGGTGCAGCGTTCGCGCCTGGCCGGGTTGGTGCTGACCGCACCGATGTCCGAGCGCCGCGACCTGATCCAGGCACTGACCGCGCGCGGCATCAAGCTGGTGCGCATCATTGCCGCCACCGAAGACCCGGCCGACGGCGCCTGCGTGTTCGTCGACGACCGCGAGGCCGCCTACGAGATCACCGAGCACCTGATCCAGCTGGGTCACCAGCGCATCGGCTTCCTCTGGGGCGGCATCTCGCACCGCTCATCGGGCGAGCGCTATGCCGGTTACGAAGCCGCACTGAAGGACTACGGCATGACCGTGGACAAGCACCTGGTGGTGCAGGGTGACTACACCTTCGACGACGGTTTCCGGGGCGCACGCCGCCTGCTGGCGCTGCGCGAGCCGCCCACGGCCATCTTCGGTTCCAACGACGAAATCGCCGCCGGTGTGCTGGCCGCCGCCAAGTCGGCCGGCATGAACGTGCCGTATGACCTGTCCATCGCCGGTTTCGAGGACAGCCCGTTCTCGCGCCAGTCGTGGCCGCCGCTGACCACCGCCAAGCAGGCCACCGAAGACATCGCCCGCCACGCCGCGCGCCTGCTGATCGCACAGCTGCGCAGCGACGCCTATGACGATGCGCCGGCACCGCTGCACAACCAGGGCTTCGTGCCGCAGCTGGTGGTGCGCGGTTCGACCGCGCCGATGCGCCCGGCCGGCGCACGCCCCCTTCCTTCCGATCCTGCCTGAGCCTGCCATGTCGCTGTCAGACCCCACGTCCACCCTGATGTTCGCCGAGGCCGCTGAAGCGGCCGACGTGGTCGCGCGCCAGTTCTCGCGCAACCACGCCACCATGGAAACCCTGGCCGCCAGCCTGCGTGCGGCGCCGCCGCCGTTCGTGGTCACCTGCGCACGCGGCAGCTCCGACCATGCCGCCACCTATGGCAAGTACCTGCTGGAAACCCAGCTGGGCCTGGTGGTCGCATCGGCTTCGCCGTCGGTGGGTTCGGTCTATGCCGCACCGCTGCAGCTGCGTGACGCGCTGTTCATCGTCATCTCGCAGTCGGGCAAGAGCCCGGACCTGCTGCGCAACGCGGAAGCTGCCAAGGCCGCCGGCGCGCGCGTGATCGCACTGGTCAACGTCGAGGATTCGCCGCTGGCGCAGCTGGCCGATACGGTCATTCCGCTGCACGCCGGTGCCGAGAAGAGTGTGGCGGCGACCAAGAGCTACCTGGCGTCGCTGGCTGCGCTGCTGCAGCTGGCTGCCTACTGGAAGCAGGACGCAAGCCTGCGTGCGGCGCTGGACCTGCTGCCGGACGCGATGCGCGAGGCCTGGCAGTGCGACTGGACGCCGGTGACCGAGGGCCTGGTCGAGGCGACCAACCTGTTCGTGCTCGGCCGTGGCCTGGGCCTGGGCGCGGCGCAGGAAGCCGCGCTGAAGTTCAAGGAAACCTGCAGCCTGCATGCCGAAGCCTACAGCTCGGCTGAAGTGAAGCATGGCCCGATGGCGCTGGTCGACCGCGGTTTCCCGGTGCTGGCCTTTGCCCAGCCGGATGAAACCGGCGCCGGCACCCGTGCCGTCGTCGAGGAATTCACCGCGCGCGGTGCACAGGTGTGGATGGCCGGTGCCGGTGGCAACCTGCCGGTAGCGGCCGCTCCGCATCCGCTGTGCGCACCGCTGCTGACAGTGCAGAGCTTCTACCGCGCGATCAACGCGCTGGCGCTGCGTCGTGGCTTCAACCCGGATCTGCCGCCGCACCTGAACAAGGTCACGGAGACGGTGTGATGGCCACGGTCCTGCGCAATGCCCGCATCCTGGCAGGCGACGAATTCCGCGATGATCTGGCGGTGGTGATCGAGCACGGCCGCATCAGCGCGCTGCTGCCCGATGCAGCGCCGCAGCTGGGCCAGGCCGCCGAGCAGGTTGATCTGGGCGGTGGCTGGCTGCTGCCCGGTTTCATCGATGTGCAGGTCAATGGTGGCGGCGGCGCGCTGTTCAACAACACGCCGGACGTGGCGGCACTGCGCACTATCGCGCAGGCGCACCGCCGCTTCGGTACCACCGCGATGCTGCCGACGCTGATCAGCGACGACGTGGGCGTGATGCGTGAAGCCATCGATGCGATGCGCGAGGCGATCGCGCAGGGTGTGCCAGGCGTGATCGGCATCCATCTGGAAGGACCGTACATCGCGCCGGCCCGCAAGGGTACGCACGATGCCAGCAAGTTCCGTGTGCCAGACGAAGCAGAGATCGCGCTGGCCGCATCGCTGGACAACGGTGTGACACTGCTGACGCTGGCACCGGAACGCGTGCCGCTGGAGACCATTCGCGCGCTGGTCGAGCGCGGCGTGGTCGTTGCCGCTGGGCATACCGCAGGCACCTACGAAGAGATCCGCGCCGGTCTGGATGCAGGCGTGCGTGGCTTCACCCACCTGTACAACGCGATGTCGCCGCTGCAGGGCCGTGAGCCCGGCGCGGTGGGCGCTGCGCTGGAAGACCGCGACAGCTGGATCGGCATCATCGTCGATGGCGTGCATGTGCATCCGGCCAGCCTGCGCGTGGCGCTGGCAGCCAAACCGCGTGGTCGCCTGCTGCTGGTCACCGATGCGATGCCGCCGGTTGGCGCCGACGATCCCAGGTACGTGCTGTACGGCGAAACCATCACCGCCATCGATGGCGTGGTGCGCAATGCCGCCGGTTCGCTGGCGGGCTCGGCGCTGGACATGGCCACCGCGGTGCGCAACACCGTGCAGCTGCTCGGCCAGCCACTGGCCGAAGCCGCGCGCATGGCCTCGACCTATCCGGCGCAGTTCCTCAACGTCGACGACCGCCTCGGCCACATCGCCGAGGGCTACCAGGCCGACCTGGTGCTGCTGGACGATGCCCTGCAGGTGCGTGGCACCTGGATTGCCGGACAATACGAGGCCGCTTGATGAACAGTATGCCGCCGCGCCGCCTGGGCTCGATCGATGCCCTGCGCGGCATCACCGTGGCGGCAATGCTGCTGGTCAACAACCCGGGTGACTGGAGCGCGGTGTTCGCGCCGCTGCGTCATTCGGAATGGCATGGCTGCACGCCCACCGATCTGGTGTTCCCGTTCTTCCTGTTCCTGGTGGGCGTGTCGATGGCCTTCAGCGTGGCGCCACGCGCGCTGGACACGGCGGCGCGACCCGCGTTGGCGCGCGGCGTTCTGGAGCGCGCACTGCGCATCCTGGTGGCCGGTGCGTTGCTGCACCTGCTGATCTGGTGGGCGCTGGATACCCATCACTTCCGCATCTGGGGCGTGCTGCAGCGGATCGCGGTATGCGCGGCGCTGGTGGGCGTGCTCGCGGTGTATGCGCGTCCGCGCATGCAGGCGGGCGTGCTGGTTACGTTGCTGGTGGGGTACACGGTGCTGCTGCTGGGCATCGGTGACCTGGCGCCATGGACCAACCCGGCCAGCCGCCTGGATACCGCACTGTTCGCACCGTGGATCTATCAATGGCACGCTGACACCGGGCTTGGCCATGACCCGGAAGGGTTGCTGAGCACGCTGGGTGCGCTGGCCAGCACGGTGCTTGGCCTGCTCGCCGGTGGCCTGCTGCGCAACGGGCGTTCGGCGGCATTGGCCGGGCTGGGCGTGGCGACCGCTGTGCTCGGCCTGTTGCTGGCCATCGTGTTGCCGCTGAACAAACAGCTGTGGACGCCCAGTTACGTGCTGTGGACGGGCGGTCTTGCGGCACTGGCGCTGTGGCTGGGCCACGTGCTGATCGACCAGAAGGGCTGGCCCGCGCTGGGCCGGCGCTTCGGGGTCAATGCAATCACCGCCTATCTGGGCGCATCGGTGATGTCGGTGGTGTTGATGGCGACCGGCGCCTGGGGCTGGATCTGGCAGCATCTGGCCACGGCGATGCCGCAGGCGCTGGAACTGGCGTCGATGCTGCAGGCGCTGGTGTTCGTCGCACTGTGGTGGGGCGTGGCGTGGTGGCTGGACCGGCGGAAGATCTATCTGAAGATCTGACCCCATCCGCCAACGGCATCCACGCATGGCGTGGATCTACCAGGTGCCATGAGTGAATCGATTGGCGATGCAGGGTCAGTAGATCCACGCCATGCGTGGATGCTTTGCGCGTGATTCCCAAGTGCCGAAAAAATGAACGATTTCAGCCACGTCACATTGGCGTGAGGACCGGGCGATTTCACATCTGAACTGTGATTCTCCGCACGCAAGTTCACCTGTCGAAACGGTTCACCACACGGCAGACTGCAAGCGCAGTGCCGCACATACGCAGTTCCTGATTTCCCGTCCAGGAGTGCCCCATGTCCCGTGCCGTTCCGCGTGCGTTCCGCCCGCGCCGCCTTGCTGTTTCCGTGTTGCAGGCCCTCGCCGTTCCCTCCCTGCTTCTGACGACCGCCAGCGTCGCCTGGGCCGGCTGTAACAACCCGGCACCGACCGCCGGCCAGACGGTCACCTGTGATGCCAACGCACCGAATCCGCAGATCACTCCCGTTACCGCCAGTGGCGCGGCTGGCGTCACCGTCAACGTCGGCAATGGTGCCCAGTTGCAGCAGAGTGGTGGTGGATCGGCTCTCGCGCTGGTCGGTGCCGGTGGTCACCTGCTGTCAAACCAGGGCGCGATCAGTTCGGTGGGCGGTGTGGCCGTGCAGCTTGGGGGTGGCAGCCGCGTCGACAACACCGGCAGCATCAGCGCCGGCAACAACATTGCCCTGCAGTTCATCGGCGCAAGCGACAGCGTGCTGGTCAATCGGGGAACGATCAGTGGTCAGACCGGCGTGCAGTTCGATGCGGGCAACGATCGCCTCGAGATGCAGGCCGGCAGCATCACCGGAGGCGTACTGCAGGGCGATGGAAACGATGTGCTGCTGCTCAGTGACGGCACGATCGACAGCGTCGACCAGGGCGGTGGCGATGACCAGATGACTGTCACCGGCGGCACCGTCACCGGCGTGGTGGTGCAGGGCAGTGGCCGCGATGATTTCGTCATGAGTGGCGGCACGATCGGCGCGCTGCAGCAGGGCGACAACATCGATACCTTCCGCATGAGCGGTGGCCGCATCGTCGGTGCGTTCGAGGATGGCGACCAGGCCTGGATGACCGCTGGCCGCATCGGCCGCGTCAACATGAAGCTGGACAAGAATCTGTGGGATCAGTCCGGCGGCATCGTTGAGGGCAACGTGGTCACCGGCTTCGACACCGACACCATCATCATCTCGGGTACGGCCTACATCGGCGGCAACATCAGTGTCAGTGGTGGTGCCGACAGCGTGACCATCACCGATGGCACCGTGCGCGGCCAGGTACTGCTCAGTACCGGCAACGACACCTTCAACTGGAACGGCGGCGGCATCGTCTACGGCGCGATCGACATGGGGCCGGACAACGACGTGGCCAACCTCAGCAACCTCAACCAGGGCAACCTTGGTGCAGTGCCGCTGTTCGACGGTGGCAGTGGCATCGATCAGCTCAACTTCAACAACGTCAAGGCTGCGGGCGTGGGACGCTTCCAGAACTGGGAGACAATCAGCCTGGCCAACAGCACCGAGCTGACCTTCGATGGTGATCTGGTGCTGGGTGACAGCGGAACCGGCACCGGCACGCTCACGGTGGATGACACCAGCACTGTCTACGCGGGCAGTGGCGGCTATGCCGTCCGTCCGTTCAACAGTGGCACACTGGTGGAGATGGTCAATGCCGGGCGCATCGACCTGACCGGTACCGGCGCTGGCGACGTGTTCACAGTGCGTGGCAACTACCGCGGTGACGGCGGTGGCCTGTACCTGCGTACCGTGCTCGGCGCGGACAATTCCACCAGCGACCGCCTGGTGATCGATGGCGGTACCGCCACCGGCACCACCGGCATCGGCGTGCTCAATGCCGGCGGCAGCGGCGCGGCCACGCTGGCCGATGGCATCCTGGTAGTGCAGGCGTTGAATGGTGGCCGTACCGCGCCGGGCGCGTTCTCGCTGTTCGCACCGGTCGCAGCCGGTGCCTACGAGTACTTCCTGTTCAAGGGCGGTGTCAGTGCCGGTACCAGCGAGAACTGGTACCTGCGCTCGACCGTGGTGGCCGGCCCGGCACCGGCGCCCAACGGAAGCGGTATCAATGGCGTGCCGCCGCCGCCGACGCCACCCGTCGCACCCCCACCACCGATCACCCCGGCACCGCCACCGCCGCCCGAAGGTGCCACCGATCCGGATCTGACCGCAGGCGAGACCGCGCCGCCACCACCGCCGCCGGAACCCGTGCCGGTGGCGCCGCCCAGTGATCCGGCGGTGCCGGACGTACCGGTGGCGGGTGGCAGCCTGCCCGGTACCGGTGCGCCGCCGACGCCGGGTGCACGCCCCGCCGAGGGCGCAGTGGTGCCGCTGTACCGCGTGGAAACCGCCACCTACGCCGTGGTGCCGCCGCTGCTGCGCGAGACCTCGCTGGCCAGCCTCGGCACGTTCCATGAGCGGCAGGGCGAACAACGCCTGCTGTACAACCAGGGCGCATTCCGCACCGCGTGGGGCCGGTTGGTGGGGCAGAGCAGCGAGATCCACTGGAAGGGTGATGCGAAGCCCGGCTTCGATGGCGATGTGATGGGCCTGCAGGCCGGTCTGGATGTGTGGGCCGCAGCGTCTGACAATCATCGCAACCAGATCGGCGTGTTCGTCGGCCGCACCCGCGCGCAGGGCAAGACCACCGGCCTGGCACTCGGCTGGGAGAACGTGCAGGTGGGGCAGAACCGCTTGGACGACAAGCACGTGGGCCTGTACTGGACGTTCACCGACAGCAGCGGGGGTTACATCGACGCCGTGGCGATGCAGAGCCGCTACGACGGCCGCGTGCGTTCTTCGCGTGGACTCGGCTTCGGGATCAAGGGCGATGGCACCAGTGTGTCGGTGGAGGCGGGCAAGCCGCTGCTGCACCTCGGTCAGTCCGTATGGTGGCTGGAACCGCAGGTACAGGTGATCTGGCAACGCACCGCGCTGGACGACCGCCGCGATGAAGTATCGAGCGTGCGTTTCGACAACGACAATGCCTGGACCGGCCGCATCGGCCTGCGCCTGGCCGGCGACTACCAGTTGGCCGACAACGGCTGGCAACCGTACTTCAAGCTCAACTACTGGCATGGCCGTTCCGGCGAGGACCGCGTCAGCTTCGACAACGACACGATCATCAATTCGCAGCGCTCGCGTGCACTGGAAGCCGGCGTAGGTGTGGTCGGGCGCTTCAACCGCACCATCAGCGCGTACGCCGTGGCCGACTACACGCGCGAACTGGGCAGTGACCGCAACGAGAAGCGCCGCATCATCGAAGGCAACATCGGGCTGCGCGCGGACTGGTAGCGCCGGGTAGGGATTTCATGACCCGCTCTGCGAGGTGTCGACCTTGGTCGGCACAGATTCCACCGGCGCCATGACCTTGCTCTGGTAGGTGCCGACCTTGGTCGGCACGACTCTCTCCGCTGCCATGACCCTGTAGAGCCGAGCCATGCTCGGCTGCTTCGGTCCACTCCCACAGAGCCGAGCATGGGCTCGGCTCTATAGAACAACGGTGCGTGGCGAGATCGATCCCGCCACGGCTATCCTATGGCTTCGATACATGACAAGGAGTCGTCGATGCTGGATCTAAGGAATGTTCGTGCCGCCATGCTCGCCACGCTGCTGCTTTCATCTGCGGCCGCTGTTGCAGAGGAAACAGTGGAGCTGCCGTCGCCCGAAGCGCGTGAGCAGATGCTGCAATTGTTGGAAACCCAGTCCTTGTACCGTGGCCGCGTCGATTGGAACGACGTGCGCGCACGCCTGAACGCCGCAGGCGATGACCGCGCACAACAGCGCCGTGTTCTGGATGAGGCCGCCGCACGCAGCAGCGGAGGCCACGGCCGTTGGTTTTCACCAAGCGAGCAGCGTCAGCGCTCCGAACGTGCTCAGCGCTTGAATGCCGCTCAGGCGACCGACCTCGCTGCCCCCAGACACGCCAATCCCCGCATCGGCGTGCTGCGGGTGAGCCCCTTCGTGGAAGACCTGCAACGCAGCGAAGCGGAACGTTATGAAGCACGCAAGGTCTACGCGCTGGCGTTGCAGGAGCGTATCGCTGGCCTGGATGACGGCATGCGGTGCGGCTGGGTAGTGGATGTAAGCAGCAATGGCGGCGGCAACATGTGGCCGATGTTGTTTGGTTTGTTGCCATTGCTGCATGGAACGCCGGATACGCAGGGAGCGTTGATCGGCGCTTTCCGTAGTGCCAATGGATTGCTGTGGTGGCGGCAGGCGGAAGGTGAAGTCGTGCAAGGCAACGCATCGATGCTGCGTTCACGACAGGGCGCGTATCGGCTGCGTGCGGGCACGGCACCGGTGGCGGTGGTGATGGGGGCAGGCACTGCCAGCTCCGGCGAAGCAGTGGCACTCGCGTTTCGAGGGCAACCAGGGAGTCGTAGTTTCGGTCAGCCGAGCGCGGGCTTTTCTACCGGCAATCGACCGACGACGCTGGTGGACGGTACCACCTTGCTGTTGACCCACAACGTCATGACCGACCGTAACGGCCAGGGCGACGGTGGCAGGATGCAGCCGGATCAGGCTACCCCCAGCGGACCGGCCACCCTTGCCGCCGCCCAAGCCTGGCTGCTGGTCCAGCCTGCCTGCCAGGGCAGCTGATCCATGATCCTGATCGGCCAGCAGGAGCGGGTGGTGGTGGTCGGGCCAGCCGAAGCCCACCACTGCCTGCGCTGCCAGACGGAAACCGAGTTCGCGCCCCAGCTGCGCTACAAGATGGCGCGCATCGACCTGCTGTTTGGCCTTGCCTACCATCGCCGCTACGAGACCCGCTCTGGTAGGTGTCGACCTTGGTCGGCACAGATTCCACCGGCGCCATGACCCTGTAGAGCCGAGCCATGCTCGGCTGCTTTGATCGTGTCCCATGCAGCCGAGCATGGGCTCGGCTCTACAACGGCTATCCGCGTAATGGCGCGGCATGATTCGCCACGGTTATGCTGTGAACCTGACCCAACGACAAGGAAACGTCGCATGCAGATGTGCAAGGGAGTTCTTGGGAATGGCGCGCTCATACTGACCCTTCTGGCAGCCAACGCAACGGCCGCCATCGCGTCCACCACCGAAGTACCTTCGCCGGAAGCGCAGGTACAGATCCTGGATCTGCTCGAGCATGAAGCCTTGTACCGCGACAAAGTGGACTGGCCTGCCGCTCGTAAGCGACTGGCGTCGTTGCAGGCGTACCCGGGTGCGTTGCATACCGCCCTGCGTGAAATCATCGTGGAGAGCACCGGGGGGCATGGTGTCTGGATGACGCTTGCACGCAAGCGTGAAGCCACGGAGCGCTCGAAGCAGGTCGGCGCTGAGGCCGTTGCCAAGGCGAAAGTGGCTGGTGCCGTCGATGCACGCATTGGCTGGGTGGTCATCGAAGGCTATGCCGCCACGCCGGGGGCTACGCGGCAGGACGAGTTTAATCAGGACATCCAGCGCGCGCTGCAATGGCAGGATGTCATCCGTGGCAAGGACAGCGGCGATCGCTGTGGCTGGATTGTCGATCTGCGCAGCAACCGTGGGGGCAACATGTGGCCGATGCTGCTGGGTGTTGCGCCGTTGCTACGCACGTCGTCGACAGGCGTGGAAGAGGTCGGGTCGTTTGCTACTGCCCACGGGCCGCGGCGCTGGAGTCTGGCGCCGACCATGGTGCAGGTCGATGGTCGTCCCAGGCTGGGATTCGGTCGACCGGGGTATTCCCTCAAGCAGCCCGGCGCGCCCGTCGCCGTTCTGGTCGGGTCGAATACCGCCAGCTCTGGCGAAGCGACGATGCTGTCATTCAGGGGGCGCCCACAGACGCGGAGTTTCGGGCAGTCGACAGCGGGCTTCTCGACAAGCAACGATACGCGGCCCCTGGTGGATGGCAGCGTGTTGGCGGTGACGACCGCGGTGATGAAAGACCGCACTGGCGCTGGCGCCGGTGCCAGGATTACTCCGGATGAATTGACGACAGGCGATGCGGCCACCCTTGCCGCCGCCCAAGCCTGGCTGCTGGCCCAACCCGCCTGCCAGGGCCGCTGATCCATGATCCTGATCGGCCAGCAGGAACGGGTGATGGTGGTCGGCCCAACCGAAGCCCACCACTGCCTGCGCTGCCAGACGGAAACCGAGTTCGCGCCCCAGCTGCGCTACAAGATGGCGCGCATCGACCTGCTGTTCGGCCTCACCTACCATCGCCGCTACGAGCTGGCCTGCACCCGGTGCGAGCACGGCTGGGTGCTGGATACCGAGACCATGGACCAGCAGCTGGGTGGGGTGCCGATCCCGTGGCGGCACCGCTTCGGCCTGCCGTTGATGCTGGTGGGGGTGGCCGGGCTCGCCGCGCTGGGCTGGCTGTGGCGGCACGGATACATCGGTTGAGGGCCGGGCCTGCTAAAGTCTGCCCTGCAATCACGTACCGGAACCGACCATGGACCACGACACCCCGTTCGAACCCCTCAACGACCTCGAGGTGCGCCTGCTGCAGGCCCAGGACGGCACGCTGACCGCAGCGCAGTTCCTCGACGGCCTGCTGACCTCGACGGCGTTCGTGCTGCTGGACAAGGCCATTGGCGAAGACGGCGCCTGGGACGAGAGCATCTCGCCGCTGGTGCTGACCAGCGAGAGCGGCGAGCCGATGTTCGCGGTGTTCACCGCACCCGAGCGCGCCGGCCTGTGGCACGAGCAGCTGCCGCAGTTTGCCCATGCCATGCCGATCGCGGTGCACGCGCTGCTGGCCGGTATCGGCGACGGCGTCGGCCTGGTGCTGAACCCGGGCCTGGACGTGGGCATGGAGATGATTCCCGATGCCGTGGCCCAGCTGAAGCAGCGTGCGGCGGCGATCACCCGCGGCATGGCGCACTGAATCCAGGGATTGTCTGGTTGCCGGCCAGCGGCCGGCACTATCCATAGCATTGCGCGCGCGGCCGGTACGGCCGCTGCGGATCAGCGGGCGGCGGCGATGGCTTTCACCCGCGCCTTGGCCAGTGCTTCACCGATGGCCGGGCCCTTCAGATGCGTGGTATCCAGATCGCGTGCCTGCACTGACAGCGCCGCCTGGTGCAGGCGCTTGAGCGTCTCGCCCTGCGGGTAGTCGCTGTCCTCGAAACCGAGCCGGCCGCGCTTGTCGGCCTCGCAGCACAGCGCGATGCGGGCCACGCGTTCCGGCCGGCGCAATGCATCGCAGCGACCCAGCAGTTCCAGGATGGTGGCATCGCGCAGTTCGTCGATGCGGTGCACGTTCAAGTGCTCGCGGCAGACCGCTTCGGCCAGTTGCTGGTGCTCGGTGGGAATCTTCAACCGCGCGCACAATGCCTTCAGCGGTTTGATGCCGCGCTGCTCGTGCATGATGTGGCGCGGCCATTCCTCCGGCGGGGTCAGGCCCTTGCCGAGGTCGTGGGTGAGGGCAGCGAAGCCGACCAGGTCATCGCCCGGCGCCAGTTTCGCGGCCATGTCGCTGACCATCTCCTGGTGGATGCCGGTGTCGACTTCCGGGTGGAATTCGGCACGCTGCGGTACGCCATACAGCGCTTCCAGTTCGGGCAGGATCGGGCCCAGTGCCTGCGCATCGTGCAGCGTGCGCAGGAAGGCGGAGGGCCGTTCACTGACCAGCGCCTTGCGCAGTTCCTGCCAGACGCGTTCCGGCACCAGCGCGTCCAGCTCGCCACTGGCGGCGACCTCGCGCATCAGCGCCATGGTCTCTTCGGCGACGGTGAAGCCCAGTGGCGCGAAGCGCGCCATGAAGCGCGCCGCACGCAGCACGCGCAGCGGGTCTTCCACGAACGCAGGACCGACGTGGCGCAACACACGGTGCTCAATATCGCGAACGCCACCGTAAGGATCGACCAGCGTGCCGGTTTCCTCATCGCAGGCGATCGCGTTGATGGTGAAGTCACGGCGCTGCAGGTCCTCTTCCAGCGTCACCGCCGGATCGGCATCGACCACGAAGCCGCGATAGCCACGGCCGGATTTGCGCTCGGTGCGCGCCAGCGCGTATTCCTCGCCGGTCTTCGGGTGCAGGAACACCGGGAAATCGCGGCCGACGGCGGTGTAGCCCTGCGCTTCCATCTGCGCGGGCGTGGCGCCAACCACCACCCAGTCACGGTCGCCGGCAGGGCGCTGCAGCAGGCGGTCGCGTACGGCGCCGCCGACAAGATAGATCTTCATGGGGGGATGATCGCACGGTAGGTGCATGAGCATCGGTAGTGCCGGCCGCTGGCCGGCAACCCCTGGGCAAATAGCGGTTGCCGGCCAGCGGCCGGCACTACCGACGCAGCGGCATCACGGCAGGCCGCGCCACTCCGGCACGAACAGGCCGGCCAGGAACCACAGGCCGTAGACGATCCACAGGCAGAGGAAGTACAGCTTGATCTGCGATTCGTCCCACAGGCTGCCCCAGCTGTCGACGAAGGCCAGCGACTTCCAGCCTTCCATCCAGGCCGCGCCACCCCAGCGCAGCACCCAGGTGGCGAACAGGCTCCAGGCGGCGAATATCCCGATCCAGGCCAGCAGGCTCATCGCTTTCCCCTCCCCGGGAAACGGATGCCGGGTAGTGCCGGCCGCTGGCCGGCAACCCTTGGATAATGGCCGAAGTCGGCCAGCGGCCGGCACGACCGCAGTGCGATCAATCGCCGCCCTGGTCAGCGTTGGCGGCGCAGCTGAAGCTCTTGCGCTTGTCCACCAGGCGGCCCATCAGGCGGTCGCTCAGCGGCAATGCATCGCCATTGAGGCGCCAGTCGTAGATCACGCTGAAGGCCAGCACGCGTGCGACGTACTCGCGGGTTTCCTTGTAGCTGATGGTCTCGATCCACAGGTCCGGGTCATAACCCGGGCGCTGGCCCTGCCAGCGCGCGGTCGGGGTCGGGCCGGCGTTGTAGGCGGCGATGGTCACGTACGGCAGACCGTCGTACTTGTTCATCAGCTGGCGCAGATAGGCGGTACCGATGGCGATGTTGGTGTCCGGGTCGTACAGGCTGTCGGCGCCGCCGTAGCCGGTCAGGCCGATCGACTTGGCCACGCCGGCACCGGTGGCCGGCAGCACCTGCATCAGGCCCATGGCGTTGGCAGGCGAGCGCGCGCGCGGGGTGAAGGTGCTCTCGGCGCGGATCTCTGCCGCCACCCAGGCCGGATCGATCGCGTTGCGTGCCGATTCGCGGCGGATGGTGGCGTCGTGGTGCAGCGGGAAACGCAGGTCATACAGGCGCTGTTCCTGCGGCTGCTTGCCGAGTGCGAACACGGCGCGGTCGAACCAGCCATTGTCCTGCGCCACGCGAACGGCGAGGCGGCGCTGGGTGTCATCGAAGCGCGACAGCGCACTGTTCCATTCGGCCACGGCCCAGCCGGCGCGGTCGATCTGGTACAGCGCCATCGCGCGCTGGATGGCTGGGTCGCGCGCGATCACCGCCTGTGCCTGCGCGCTGTCGTTCGGCTTCCACGGGCACAGCGTGTAGCCCTGCTGCAGTTTGTCGGCGGCGAGGAAACCATGGAAGGTCGGTGCGCGCGCGGCCTCGCGGAACAGCGGCTGCGCCTGTTGGGCCTGGCCGGTCTTCTCCAGCATGCGGCCTTCGAAGTAGCGCCAGCGCGGGTCGCTGCGCTGCTTGCTGCCCATCTTGCGGATCGCGGTCAGCGCTGCCGGCCAGTCGCCGCGCGACATCGCTTCGCGCACGCGCCATTCGTGCAGGCGTTCGTCGTACGCCGATTCCGGCACCGCATTGAGACGGCGCGCCGAATCGGGCAGGTAGGACGCCACCGTCCACAGTGCGATCTGGTACAGCACCTGGCCCTGCTGGTCGGCACTCAGGCCCAGTGCCTGCGCGTACTGAGGCAGCTGCTGTTCGGTGGCGCCGGGATCGGCCTTGGCCAGCTTGGCCAGGCCATCAGTGGCGATGCGCCGGCTGCGCTCGTTGTGCGGCCAGTTCAATGCGCTGGCATTGGGCTTGTCGACAAAGGCGGCGTAATTGTTGGCCAGCGCCAGGTCGGTGGCAGGCAGGCCCCGTGCGGCGCTGCGCATCACAGCGGGTTGCTGGGCGTCGGCGGCAGCGTCGATGCGTTCCCAGCGCAGGGCGTCGCTCAGGCCACCCTGTGCCTGCAGCACGGCGAAAACGGCATCACAGCCGTCCGGCAGCGACTTGCCGTTCTTGCGCCACAGATCCTGCGCTTCACTGATCCACTGCGGATCAACCTTGCCGGTCACCTGCCGTGCGGTCAGCTGCGCACAGCGCAGCCCGGCGTTGTCGCTGGGAACCCAGTTGGCGAGCAGGGTGGGCCAGTCCTGGCGGCGTGCGACCGAGGGCAGCCACACGCTGCGGAAGGTGGTGGCCACGGCCTGGCCGTCGTAGCGCTTGAGGAAGGCCTGCGCCTGCGCGGTATCGACGGTGTCGATGTTGCGGCGCAGGTTGGCGTACTCCAGCCAGCCGTAAGCCGGATGGCGGCTGAGTGCAGCGGCCTGGCCGGGATCGAACTGGCCGCGTTCGGCGGCAGCGATCGCGGCCTTCAGCTGCGCGTTCTGGGCGTCGAGGGACTGGGCATTGGCGCAGCCGATCAGCAGCGTGGTGGCCAAGGGCAGCAGGGACAGGGCGGTCGAAGAGCGTCGGGTCATGGCGGGAAGCATAGCGGGCAATGGCTGAATTCAGTTTCGCATTGCGTGCACGCGATGGGTCGGCAACGGCAGCTGAATGCTCGTGCTGCAGGCACTGCCTCGCGAGCCTGCGGGCGACGTAGTGTCGAGCTTGGGCGAACGGCCCGGCTGCAGGGAGCGGCACATGGCGTTCAGTAGCGCAGGAAGAAGCGGCCCGCTGGCGGACATCAATGTCACGCCACTGGTGGATGTGATGCTGGTGCTGTTGATCATCTTCATCGTGACCGCGCCGATCGTGGCCCGGCCGATTGCCGTGCAGTTGCCACAGGCCACCGATCGCGTGGTCGACCGTCCCGAACCGCCACCGCCGATCGAGCTGCGCCTGGACGCTGCCAACCAGCTCAGCTGGAATGGCCAGCCGATGGCGATCAGTGAGCTGCAGGCGCGTCTGCAGGCACAGGCGGGCGAACATGCCGGCAACCTGCCGGAGCTGCGTATCGCCACCGATCCGGCGGCCGAATACGAAGGCATGGCGAGGATTCTGGCCGCAGCCGAGGCGACCGGCATGGAGCGGATTGCGTTCGTGCGGTGAGATGGGTGGGGCGCTGTTGCGGGGGGCGGTGTACCCTCAACAGCGCCCACCTTTAGTCAGTATTGCTGGCAATAGACTGTGCGGCCGTCCCAGCTGCAGGAAATCCGACTGCTGGACCCGCGTTGGACCGGCACGCCATACATCTGAGCAGAGCGGGCCCATTTATCGACATCGCCGTCGTGGCGGAAGTAATACTGTCCAGCGTAAGAAGGAGCCGTGACAGGATCTGCAATGGTCTCATCTGGGACCTTGTTTCCAGTGCCGTCCCGGCTCTCACCTTTCTGGTATTTGGCCTCTGCTACGTTATCAGGGGTGATTCGATAGAGGGTTTTTGATCCGTCTCTCCAGGTAATTACTATATTGACTGATCCGCCCCCTTTGATGCTTGCCCAGTTGAGCGAAAATTGCTGTATGGAAAGCGCGAAGCTGTTCCACGCTGGGTTGCTTGTATTGGCTCCTGCGATTTCCAAGGCTAAATACTGGCCTAGTCGCGTCCTCATGGTCGCAGAGCTGACGATCTCGAACGCGTCGGACGATTTGTACGATTCTGGAAATCGCATCCCATTGGAATTCCCCGGGTTGTCGGGGTGGAGAGGGACCATTGCGCCTCCCCCCGCATTTGGAAGAGCGTGGCTCGGCTGATCACTGACGCCAGATACACTTTCCACAATCCGGAGAAATGCCATTTGGATCTGGCTGGGTACGGGGGTCGGAAGGGCTCTCCATTTTCTCATTTCCCGATCATATTCAACATCGAATGCAGTCAGTTGTGCTTTTTCGAAGTCAATTATCACTGTGAGGCCAGATCCAGACTGTAGAGCGACGGATTTGGGCGATACACAATTGTTGCACTCGATGAGGCCGCCTGCTTCGGATTCACCTGCAAATGAAAAGAAGAAAAGTGCGAAGGTCGCTGCTTGCAGTCTGGCAGTAGTTGCTTTCACGATTGGACCTCGCTTTGAGCGTCGGAGGTCTGAGTCTCTGCCGGATTCGTGGTTCAATCTGGCAAAAATCTGGAATTTAAAATAATTCCTAGATGTTGAACCAATTGCGGATGCCGATGGATCATTCGTCAGGATTGCGTGAAAGGGTGTCGCCGGTCACGCCGCGATTTTTACCACTTGTTTACAAAGGAGACGGCGCCGCCATGCAGGGAGGGAGTGCGGCAGCCCATGTCCCGACATTCCTTTGGAGAGAGAGCGAATGAATCACCTGCACCACCGCCCTTTGGCGGTTGCCGTCGCGCTGTGCGTGATGACCCTGGCACCGTTGGGTGCCGCTGCACAATCCACCACCAACCTCGATGCGGTGGAAGTCACCGGTACCCGCATCAAGCGCGCTGAAGTCGAAGGCCAGGTGCCGATCCAGACGCTTACCCGCGGTGATATCGAACGCACCGGCCTGACCTCGATCGGCGAAGTGCTGCAGCAGCTCACCGGTTCCGGTTCCGCGCTCAATGCCAAGTTCAATTCGTCCGGCAACTTCGGCTTCCCGCCCGATGGCAGTGGTGTAGGTGCTGGCTCGGCGCAGGTGGACCTGCGCCATCTGGGCGCCAAGCGCGTGCTGGTGCTGGTTGACGGCATCCGCTGGGTCAATGAGTCGTCCGCCTCCGGTGTGGGCTCGGCCACCGACCTCAATACCATTCCGCTGGCCATCGTCGAGCGCATCGAAGTGCTCGAAGATGGCGCGTCGTCGCTGTACGGCTCCGATGCCATTGCCGGCGTGGTCAACATCATCACCCGTCGTGATTTCGATGGCGGCCAGGTGACCCTGAACTACGGCGAGTACAGCAAGGGCGATGGCACGCAGAAGGGCGTGGACCTGGCCTGGGGCAAGAGCGGTGATCGCTTCAGCCTGTTCCTCGGCGCCAGCTGGACCAAGCAGGATCCGGTGTTCGCCAAGGACCGCGAGCAGTCGCGCTTCCCGATTCCCGGCACCGGCCTGGCCTTCGGCAGCGGTGGCATTCCGCAGGGCCGTTTCATGTTCACCGACCCGAACACCGGTGCGGTGCAGAACATCGTGCCCAATACCGGCGTGAGCAACCCGCGCTACGACGGCAGTGCCGGCTGCGCGCGCACCGATGACTATCACTGCTTCACCAGTGCTGATCGCTTCAACTTCGCCGAATACAACATGGTGCTGACACCGTCGGAGCGTAAGGGCCTGTTCGGTCAGTTCCGCTTCGACATCACCGACAACGTGCAGTGGTACGTCAAGGCACTGGGCAACCGCCGTGAGTCGACCAACCAGGCCGGCCCCGAGCCGCTGTTCTTCGGCCCCGATGGCGCCACCGGCAATCCGCTGGCCGACAACATCACCGTGTCTGCGCTCAACCCGTACAACCCGTTCGGCTTCGACCTGGTCTCGGGTGACAACCTGAGCCTGATCGGTCGCCGTCCGGTGGAAGGCGGCGCGCGCGTGTTCAAGCAGGAAGTGGACACCACGTATTTCGCCACCGGCTTCGTCGGCAACTTCCAGGCGGCTGACCGCAGCTGGTACTGGGACGTCAACGGCATGTACAGCAAGAACAAGGCCGAACAGACCAACTACGGCAGCTACAACATCTACAACGTCAACATGGCGCTGGGCGATCCGTCCGTCTGTGCGGCGACGCCGGGCTGCGTGCCGCTGAACATCTTCGGCGGTGCCGGTTCGATCACTCCGGACATGCTGAAGTGGATCCAGCCGGTGGTGCGTGACCGCAGCCAGAACGAGCTGAGCCTGTTCACCGCCAACCTGTCCAGCGACCTGTTCACGCTGCCGGCCGGCCCGGTGTCGTTCGCTACCGGCTTCGAGTATCGCAAGTACGAGGGTTCGTACCAGCCCGACCCGCTGACGGTGGCGGGCCACTACAACGGCGTGCCTTCGCAGCCGACGTCCGGCTCGTATGACGTCAACGAGGCCTATCTGGAGTTGAGCGTGCCGATCTTCGCCGACTCTTCATTCGGCAAGAAGCTGGACCTCAGCCTGGCCGGCCGCTATTCGGACTACTCCACCTTCGGTGGCGAGTTCACGCCCAAGTACGGCCTGCGCTGGCAGGTGACCGATGACTTCGTGCTGCGCACGACCTATGCGGAAGGCTTCCGAGCGCCGTCGATCGGCGAACTGTATGGCTCGGCGGCGCGTGCCGACCTGCAGCTGTTCGATCCATGCTCGGTGGGCCTGGGCGGTACGCCGCCGCGCGGCAGTGCGGCCAACTGCGCTGCGCTGGGCGTGCCGGCCGGCTTCCAGCAGGCCAACTCGCAGATCTCGGTGACCACCGGCGGCAACCGCGAGCTGGACCCGGAGCGTTCGCGCAGCTTCAGTGCCGGCTTCGTCTGGAGCCCGTGGTTCGGCAACAACACCTCGTGGTCGGAACGCTTCGACGTGGAAGTGACCTTCTACCGCCACGCCATCGACGGCGCTATCCAAGCGATCAACGCGCAGACCCAGCTGGACCTGTGCGTGGATACGTTGGACCCGATTTACTGCGAGGGCATCACCCGTGCCAATACCGGTGCGGTCAGCAGCTTCAACAATCGCCTGACCAACCTCGGTTCCATCAAGACCGACGGCTGGGACGTGGATCTGTTCTGGACGTTGCCGCAGTCGTCCATCGGCCAGTTCAAGCTGGGCTGGAAGAACACCTTCGTCGGCCGCTATGAGGCCACCGGCGCGGCTGGCCAGAAGCAGCCGCAGAAGCCGGGCGTGGAAGTGGCCGACAGCTCGATTCCGGAATGGACCAGCAATGCCAGCATCGGCTGGACACTGGACCGCTGGAGCGCCAACTGGACGGTGCGCCACATCTCCGAGCTGACCGAGAATTGTGGAGATGCCGCTGCGTTCCCGGTGTGCAGCAACCAGGCCGCCGGTACCAATACGCTCTCGGCCACCACCTTCCACGACATGCAGGTGGGCTACAAGATCGACTGGATGAAGGGGCTGCAGCTGACCGCTGGCCTGAACAACGTGTTCGACAAGGATCCGCCGATCTGCCTGTCGTGCTCGTTGAACGGCTACGACGCTTCGACCTATGACATCCCGCGTGGCCGTTACTGGTACCTGCGCGCGGATTTGCGCTTCTGATGTGACGTGGCAGCGCCGGTCAGTTCCGGCGCTGCCTTGCTAGTGTGGAGCCGAGCCCACGCTCGGCTGATTCTCTGATCCGGGCATGGGCTCGGCTCTACAGGAGCGGGGCGGTTGTGCCCCGCAGCTGATCAGAACGCCCAGGTAAACGTCAGCGAGCCGTTGCGGCCATCGCCGTACGCACCGTAACCGGTGATCTGCGAGTAGTACTTCTTGTCCAGCAGGTTGTTGAGGTTGGCCTGCACGCTGAACTCCGGCGAGATGCGGTAGCGCAAGAAGGCACTCACCAGCGCGTAGCCTTCCTGTTCGAAACGGCCCACCACCGGCGCAGCGTAGTAGATGCGGTTCTGCCAGTTGGCGCCGCCGCCGACGGTCAGTGCCTGCAGCGACTGCGGGGTGTAGCTGGTGAACAGTTTCAGCGCGGTCTGCGGCAGGTTGGTGTTGATGTCGGCATCGTTGATGTCCTTGGCCACATAGCGCGAAGCACCGAAGGTGGCATTCCAGCCCGGTGCCAGTTCGCCGTTCACTTCGAACTCGAAGCCGCGGCTGACGGTGCCACGTGCGGCGATCGATGCGAACTCGCCTGGACGGCCGATGATCGGTTCGCTGGTGGCCTGGGCCACGTTGTCCTGTTCGATACGGAACACCGCCAGCGAAGCGTTCAGGCGGTTGTCGAACCAGGCACCCTTGACGCCCACCTCGTAGCTCTTGCCGTCAACCGGATCGAGGTAGCGGTCGTTGCGGTCGCGTGCGGTCTGCGGCTGGAAGATCTCGGTGTAGCTGGCGTAGGCCGAGTAGGTGTCGTTGATGTCATACACCAGGCCGGCGTACGGGGTGGTCACCTTGTGCTCGCGGTCGTCGTTCTCGCCTTCGCTCTTCCAGTTGGTGTAACGCGCACCGAGGATCAGCTTCAGCGGATCGGCCAGGGACAGGCGTGCGGCCGCGTAGCCGGCCTTCTGGGTGATGGTGCCCTGGCTGGCGAGCGCCAGCGGATTCCAGTTCGGCTGGGCGATGTTGCCGGTCCAGTTGAGATAGCTGTCGAACGGTTTCCAATTGGGACCGCCCATCTGGAAGTCACCGTAGTTGGCGAACTGGCGCTTGTTGTAGCTCAGGCCGGCCATGAACTGGTGCTCGCGGCCGAACAGCTGGAACGGCCCATCGATGTAGCCATCGATACCATCAACCTTGCGTTCGGTGTTGTAGAAACCGGCCATCGGCGTGACGCCAGCACCGGTATTCTTGTCGAACGCAGTGTAGGACGGATAGAACAGCTTGTCGTCGGCCTTGGTGCGGTCATGGGTGGCGCCGATCTTGAACTTCCAGCCATTGCTGAAGGCGTGCTGCAGGGTGGCGAACGCACGCTTGCTGGTGGTATCCCAGTAGGTCCAGTCCGGCGACGGATTGAACGAGGTCGGGTAGTTGGTCGGGCTACCGTCGGCGTACCACATCGGGAAGCCGCCCCAGGTCGCGCCGTTGGCACGCTTCTGCTGATAGTCGTAGCCCACGCTGAGCTGCGTGTCCGGGGTCAGGTCGGCGTCGATCACCGCATAGCCCAGTGTCTTGCGCTGGTTGTAGCGGTCCATCTGGCCATCGGTATCCAGGTAGCTGCCGATCACGCGGCCACGCACCGTGCCACTGGCATTCAGCGCACTGCCCACGTCCACGGTGGTGCGGGTGCGGCCCCAGCTGCCCACGTTCACCGAGACGCTGCCGGTCAGCTCGGCGCTGTCGGCGTGCTTGCGGATCAGGTTCACCGATGCGGATGGATTGCCGGCGCCGCTGAGCAGGCCGGTGGCGCCGCGCACGACTTCCACGCGGTCATACAGGGCCAGGTCCAGGCCGGAATCGCCGTAGCTCCAGTTCTGCACCATCTGCGTCGGCAGGCCGTCGAACTGGTAGGCATCGATGTAGAAGCCGCGCGCGTAGAACTCGGTGCGCTCGCTGTCGGACTGGGTGCTGGTCACGCCGGTGGTGTTGGCCAGCACGTCGATGATGTCGTCCAGCTTCTGATCTTCGATGCGCTGGTGGCTGATGATGCTGACCGACTGCGGGATCTCGCGCGGTGCCAGATCGAAGCGGGTGCCGGCCGAGGTGCGGCGCACCGAATAGCCTTCGGCACGTTCGCCCTTCACCACGACCTTGTCCAGCGTGGTCGGGTCGGCGGCAGTGTCGGCGAAGGCGGCCGGGGCCACGGCACAGAGAACAGCAAGCACGGCAACGGACAGCCGCTGCGGCTGCAGGGTAAGGAAGGCGGGACGGGTCATGGGGTTCCTGGACGAGCACGCGCGTTCGGCCGGCATCCAGGAGGCGAGGCGCTACGGGTAGGGGAAGGGCGGGCAGGCCGTCCTGGCACCACCGGAATCGAAAGAAATGGTAATACGAACTATTCCTATTTACAAATCATGAACGAGGAAGGCAGTCGAACATGCTTGACGCCACGAAATGGGTCAGCGCAGCAGGGGCAGTGGATCGCGTACGCCGTCGGCGCCGTAGATGCCCCAGTGCAGGTGCGGCGGCGTGCCCTTGGCGTTGCCGCTGTCGCCGACGTGGCCGAGCAGGTCGCCGGGCTGGACCACCTGGCCGCGCGCCAGGCCCTCGGCCCAGCCTTCCAGATGCGCGTAGTAGTAGCGCTCGCGCCCGGGCCCGATCACCCAGACCTGGCGGCCGCCGAGCCCGCGTTCGCTGACATCCGCGATGACGCCGGCAGTGACGCTGCGCACCGGCGTGCCGCGCTTGGCGAAGATGTCGATGCCGGCGTGGGAGCGGTCACGGCCTCGCGGCGCGCCGAAGGTGTCGGCAATCTGCCGGGGGCGTACACCCTCCACCGGCACCGGCAGTTCGGTGGCCGGCGGCATCCGCGATAGTGCCCACAGCATTTTCGGCGCGGCCGCCCATGGGCTGTTCCACAGCGTCATCGCGGCAACGATGGCAATGCCCAGCCACAGGCCGCGCAGCAGCCAGCGGCGCAGGCGGTGGGCAGGAGAGGGGAATGTGCTCATGGTCTCCGGCTGTAGCGTCGAGCCATGCTCGACGGCTGTTGCTTTGCGGTAGTAAGGCAGTCGTGCATGGCTCGACGCTATGGAACTGGCAGCAGCGGCACTTCGAAACTCCGCTTCAACGTGCCCAGTGCCACCGAGGTGCGGAAGCGCTCGATGTTGTCGTCGCCGCCGAACAACCGCTCAGTGATCGCTTCGTATTCTTCCATCGACGCCGCCGAAAGCAGCAGCAGGAAATCGCCGTCACCGGTAATTGAATAGCACTGCTGCACGGCCGGGTCGTCCTGCACGCGGCGCTTGAACGGCGCCACGCGTTCGCGTTGCTCGCTGACCACGCGCACCTCGACAATGATGGTCAGCGGCCGCCCCACCTTGGCCGCGGCAACCACGGCCACATTGGCCGCGATCACGCCACTGTCCTGGAGGCGCTTGATCCGGCGCTGCACCGCAGGAGTGGACAGGTGCACGGCCTCGGCGATCTCGCGCTGCGGCAGGGTGTTGTCCCGCTGCAGCAGGTCGAGGATGGCGCGGTCGAAACTGTCGAGCACGGGGGCGATGGCCATGGTGAGCAGAAATTGCATGAACGGGCTGTCAATTGAGCCAAGTGCTCGGCGCCGGCGCAATAGACTTTGCGCATGCAGACTTCACGATTCGCGCCGATGTTGCCGGCGCTGGCAGTGCTCGGTTCGGTCACTTCGCTGGCCATCGGCACGTCCTACGCCAAACACCTGTTCCCGCTGATCGGCGCCCAGGGCACCAGCGCACTGCGGGTGGGCTTCTCGGCGCTGTTGCTGCTGCTGTTCTGGAGGCCATGGCGCTGGAAGACCAGCCGCGTGGATGCGATCACCATCCTGCGCTACGGGCTCACCCTGGGCCTGATGAACCTGCTGTTCTACATGGCCCTGCGCACGATTCCTTTCGGCATCGCGGTGGCCATCGAGTTCACCGGCCCGCTGACGGTAGCGATGCTGTCATCACGACGACCGATCGACTTCCTGTGGGTGGGCTGCGCGGCGGTGGGGCTGCTGTTGCTGTTGCCGATCGGTGGCGGCCCGGCGCTGGATCCGGCCGGCGTGCTGTATGCGATGGGTGCGGCGGCGTGCTGGGGCCTGTACATCGTGTTCGGCAAGCGCGCCGGTCACCTGCATGCCGGGCATTCGGTGTCGCTGGGCCTGCTGGCCGCGTCGCTGGTGGTGGTGCCGGTGGGCGTGGTGCATGCCGGCGCCGCGCTGCTCGATCCGAAGATTCTGGCGGCAGGCCTGCTGGTGGCGCTGGTGTCCAGCGCGATCCCGATGTCGCTGGAGATGATGGCGCTCAAACGCCTGCCGAAGGAGACCTTCGGCATCCTGATCAGCATGGAGCCAGCGGTGGCCGCTCTGTGGGCGATGCTGCTGCTGCACGAGCACCTGCATGGACTGCAGTGGCTGGCCATCGGCTGCACGGTGCTGGCCTCGGTGGGCAGCACGATGACGGCACGACGGCTGAAGGTGCCGGTGGTGCAGGCGGGATAGCGCCGGGCCGTGACCGGCGGAGAGCGTGCGGACCAACGGTCCTCACCCACCAGGGCAGCGTGCCAACCAAGGTTGGCACCCACCAGGGCAGTGGTCCGCACCCACCAGGGCAACGTGCCAACCAAGGTTGGCCCCTGCCAGGGTCGGTAGCGCCGGGCCATGCCCGGCGAGCGCAGCGGCAGCGCGTCAGCGCAGGGCGTTGGCCGGTACGTCGATCGCCATCGCCAGCGCGAGGTGATCGGAGAACGCCGCCGGTACGGCTTCCACGGTCCGGGTCTGCAGGCCGCTGCTGACCAGGATGTGGTCGATGGCGCGGTCGGGGCGCCAGCTGGGGAAGGTCGGCACGATGCAGCCGGGTGGCTGCAGCCGGGTCTTCTGGTACAGCACCTGCATTTCCGGGCGTTCGGCCAGGCAGTTGAAGTCGCCCATCAGTACGGCGTTGGGGTGGTCGGACAGCAGCTCGGCGATGAAGCCCAGCTGCGACATCCGCGAACCCGCCCCCAGCGACAGATGGGCCACCGCCACCGCCAGGCCGTCCTCGCCATCCCCGAACTTGGCCAGCAGTACGCCGCGCCCGCCGATGCGGCCGGGCAGGGCGTGGTCCTGTACTTCCACCGGTTCCAGTTTGCTCAGCAGGCCATTGGCGCTGGAGGCAACCCCGCCCATGCGCCGGTTCGGCTGGTGGCTCCAGTAGTTGAAGCCGGCGCGCTGGGCCAGGTAGTGGGTCTGGTTGGTGAAGCCCGAGCGCAGGCTGCCCGGGTCGGCCTCCTGCAGGCCGACGATGTCGTGTTCGCGTGCCAATGTGGCGATCGCGTCAAGACTGCTGCGCTTGCGACCCGCCGGCAGTGCATGTGACCAGCTGCGGGTCACATAGTCACTGTAGCGGCGGGTACTTGAGCCGGCCTGGATGTTGGCCGTCAGCAAGCGCAGGGTCCGTGTGTGGGGGGAAGTCACGGCCGGGAACAGCTTCTCTTGGATCAGTGAGCCTGGGCCGCACCGCGCTCGCGGGCGATCAGGTGGTCGGCGATGCGCAGCATGTCCGGGAAGCTCTTGCCCTTCACCAGGTACTTGCCGTTGACGATGATCGACGGGGTGCCGCTGATCTGGCTGCGCTGGGCGAACTGCTTGGCCGAGTTGGTCTTGGCGTTCACCGCGAAGCTGCCCATGGTGGCGGCGAACTGCTTCGGATCCACGCCATAGGCGCCGTAGAACTTGGCGATGTCGTCCACCGAGTCACGGCCGCGCTCGCCCTTCAGGGTCTTCTGCGAGTGGATGGCGGCGTACAGCGCTTCGTGGGTCTTTTCCTGCACGCCCAGGGTCTGCGCGGCGTAGAAGGCACGGGCGTAGTCATCCCAGGTGCCGCCGAACATGGCCGGCACGTAGACGAAGTTCACATCGCTCGGCAGGCCGGCCTTCCACGGGCCGACCAGCGGCTGGAACGCTGCGCAGGCCGGGCAGACATAGCCGAAGATCTCGGTCACTTCGATCTTGCCGGCGGCCGGCTGGAACGGCTGGCCGTTCGGGATCACCTGGTAGTCGGCGCCTTCCACCGGGGCCGGGCCGGTCAGTGCGGTGGTGGTCGGGGCCGGTGCAGCGGCCGGGGCGGATTCAGCCGCGGCCTTCTCGCCTTCGGCAGCGGCCGGGGCGGCGCCTTCGGTACCCGCTGCCGGAGCGGCCGGTTCGGTGGTCGCCGGAGCTGCAGCCGGTTCGGCCGGGGCCGCGGTGGTGTTGGTGCTGCCGTCGTCGGCCTTGCAGGCCGCCAGGATCGGCAGCAGCGCTGCGAGGGCGAGGGCGTAACGGATCTTCATGGAAACGTCTCCAGCATCTGGAAAGGTGGGGCCGGCGTCATGCGCCGGCCAAGGGGAAATGATGACACGCGGCGGCGACAGCGCCGTGTCGGTGGTGGGTGTTGGTTCAGCGGCCGCGGGCGACGCGGGCCTGGGCGATCAGCGCCGAGGCGATGCGCAGCTGGTCGTCGAAGCTGTCGCCACGGACCAGGTACTGGCCGTTGATGATCAGCGCCGGGGTCCCGGGGATCTTGGTGCGCTGGGCGAACGCGCGGGCGGCATCGACCTTCTTCTGTACGGCATCGCCGCGCAGGGCCTGCAGGTAACGGTCCGGGGTCACGCCGTAGGCCTTGTAGAAGGTGGCGAGCTCATCGGCCGAGACGTTCTGCATCGGCAGCGAGCCGTCCTGGTGCAGTGCCTTGAACACGGCGGCATGGCTGCGCTTGGCCACGCCGACTTCGTCGGCGGCGTAGTAGGCCAGTGCCCAGGCATCCCAGGCGCCGCCGAAGGCTGCCGGTACCGGAGTGAAGCGCACATCGGCCGGCAGCTTGGCTGCCCAGGCCTCCAGCTGCGGTTCGAAACGGGCGCAGTGCGGGCAGGTGTAGCCGAAAACCTCGACCACCTCGATCTTGCCGGCCAGCGGCTGGAACGGGCCTGGCTGGGCGATGCGCTCGTAGTCCTTGCCTTCGACCAGCGGGGCATTGGCGGGGGTGGCGGCGCAGGCTACCAGCGGCAGCAGCACCAGCACAGACAACAGCAGGCGGGAAATCAACCTCATCGACACGCATCTCCGTTGAAAAAAGCAACGCCGGCGCGGTCGCCGGCGTGAAGGAAACATACCGCAGCCGCGGGCCGGCGTGGCGACCCGGGCCGACCAGTGGTGGTCAGGGGGCGGCAGCCGGTTGTGCCGGCGCGGTGGCAACGGCCACGTCGTCGGCCTTGTTGTGCAGGCCCTGCAGGTAGCTCGACAGCGCCTGCACCTCCTGCTCGCTCAGCTTCTGCGCAACCGCAGCCATGATCTGGAAGTGCGCCTTGTCGGTCTCGTTGGTCTGGCCGGCCTGGTATTCCTGCAGGCGGCGCGCGACATAGCTGGCGTGCTGGCCGCCGATGTGCGGATAGGCCGGGCCCGGATTACCGGCGCCACTGGGGCCGTGGCAGGCCATGCAGGCCGGCAGGCCGCGTTTGGCGTCACCGCCACGGTACAGCTGCTGGCCGATCTCGTAGAACTTCATGCCCTTGTAGGGGCCGTCGGTGACCGCCGTGTCATCGGCGATGCCGGCAGTGGCCTTCTGCGTGGCGAAGAACGCGCCGATGTCGCGCATGTCCTGCGGGGTGAGGTTCTGCACGAACGGCACCATCGCCACCGCCGCGCCGGAGCTGCGCTGCCCATTGGCGATCAGGGCCATCTGCTGGGCGACGTAGCGTTCGCTCTGGCCGGCGATGGACGGGTACATCTCCACCGTGGAATTGCCGTCGGCGCCATGGCAGGCTGCGCAGGCCGAGGCCTTGGTCTGGCCGGCCTTGGCATCGCCCCAGTGGGTCTTGCTGAAATCGACCTCCAGCGAGGCGGTGTTGATCGGCCCGTTGTCGGGCAGCGGGGTCAACGTGGTCTGCGCGAACGCAGCAGCGGCAACAACTACGGCAGTGGCAAGGGCGGATACGGCAAGAACGCGAGCGTGGCGCATGCTAAAGCTCCGTATGGACCGGGCCGGGCGGTGGCCGCCGGCATCGCCCGGATTATCAACGCCGTTTCCGCGCACGGTCAACGCAGCAGTGCAGCAAAATGCCCGCAAAGGCCGCCGGCACGGGCGCGCGGTGCCGCAACATGCGATCCTATGCACATGTCATTGCTCATCGAACGCGCTCAATACCACCTCTCTGCCCACAACATGGGGCAGCTGCCGCCCGATGAGGGGGCCGAAGTGGCCTTTGCGGGCCGCTCCAACGCCGGCAAGTCCAGTGCTCTCAACGCATTGACCCGCCAGAACAGCCTGGCTCGGGTCTCCAAGACCCCCGGCCGCACCCAGCAGCTGGTGTTCTTCCAGGTGACCCCGGAAGCCCATCTGGTCGATCTGCCCGGTTACGGCTACGCCAAGGTGCCGCTGGACCTGCAGGCGCACTGGCAGGCCTTCATCGACCGCTACTTCCGCACCCGCAATGCGCTGAGGGGCCTGGTGGTGGTGATGGATATCCGCCACCCGCTGAAGGACTACGACCGGCAGATGCTGGCCTATGCCGTGCAGCGTGGCCTGCCGGCGCATGCGTTGCTGACCAAGGCCGACAAGCTGAGCCGCAGCCAGCAGATGCAGACCCTGCAGAAGGTGCGCAAGGAACTGCACTCCTCCTTCGGTGATACGGTCAGCGTGCAGGTGTTCTCCGGCGCCGCCCGCACCGGTGTGGACGAAGCCCGCGGCATCATCGGCGGCTGGCTGGGGCTGGAATAAGGCATTTCCGGTCGCCCGGCTGGCAGCCGGGCGCTACCGGATCGGGTGGGTGCCGACCTTGGTCGGCACACCCTCACAACGGCGAATACTCCGCCGGCACCCACGCATAGGCCTTGCCCTCGCCACGCACATGGCCCAGACCGGGGAACGGCAGGTGCGCACCGGCCACCCACCAACCGTTGGCGGTTGCCTGCTGCAGCAGGCCGCGACGGCTGGCGATGGCCGCTTTGCGGTCCGAATCGGCCTCGAAGGCCGCCTCCGGGTGCGCGAACTGCACCGCGTGGAAGTGCAGCACATCGCCCCACACCAGCAGTGACTGGCCCTGGCTGTCGAACCGGTAAGAGACATGGCCGGGCGTATGGCCATGGGTGTCCATCGCCACCGCGCCACCGGGCAGGGCATCGCCGGGACTGAAGGTGCGCAGGTGGCCGCTGGCCTGATAGGGCGCTACCGCGTTGCGCGCCAGCGGGAAGGCAAAGCGCACGCCCTTCGGCGCGGTGGCCTCGCTGGCCGGGTTGAGCCAGTAGTCGGCATCGGCCTTGGACAGCCACACCGTGGCATTCGGGTAGGCCGGCTTGCCCTGCGCGTCGAGCACGCCGCACAGATGGTCCGGATGGGCGTGGGTCAGCAGCACCTCATCCACCTCGGCCGGGTCCACGCCGGAGGCGCGCAGGTTGCCCAGCACCTGGCCCAGGCCGGGGCCGAAGCACTGCGCGGTACCGGTATCGACCAGGGTCAGGTGGTTGCCCTGGCGCACAAGGAAAGCGTTGATCGCGGTCTGCAGGCCCTTCTTGTCTTCGGGCACGTAACGGCCTTCCAGCAGGCGGCTGACCAGTGTCGGCGGCACGTCCACGACTTCCTGCCGGCCCAGCGCGACCACGCCATCGAACAGGGCGGTGACCTGCAGCGCACCGACGCGCTGGTGGTAGACGCCTGGGACCTGCTGGGTGGGGGCAGGCGAAGTGGCTTCGGCCAGCGCGGCCAGCGGCAGGGACGACAGGGCCAACAGCAGGGCGCGGTGCAGCGGCAGGGGACGCAGGGACATGGTGGTTCTCGGTGGACGACGGGTGGTTCCGTTGCCGTATAGCGTGCCGTGGTCGACGTGTGTGCGGCGCTCAAACCACTACGCGGAATGCTCAGGGAAGGGGTGTTGTCTGCAGGGCTGCGCCCTGCACCCGCAGAGGCAACGGCAACGGCAACGGCCGAAGCAACAGCAACAGCCGAAGCAACAGCAACAGCAACAACCGAGGCAACAGCAACAGCGGGCTATCCGTGGGATGGCGGGGTGGGTCCGGTTGCGGGGG
>NZ_JAWJTG010000028.1:0-62564 GCF_032911605.1 Stenotrophomonas mexicanensis | reverse complement strand
CGCCGGCACAGGGCCGGCGTCGTCGGGTACCTCAGGCTCGTGGCAGGATCACTCCTGCGCGGCGTCCTCGCTGCTGGCAGCAGCCGGTGCGCCGTCGGTCGCGGCCGGGGCAGCGACGGCCACCTCGTCCTCGTCCTCGTCGATCGAGGCATCCATGCGCTCCACCGCCTGCAGCTTCTCGTCCTTGGACAGGCGGATCAGGGTCACGCCCTGGGTGTTGCGGCCGACACGGCTGATTTCCGAGCCACGCGTACGCACCAGGGTGCCACCATCGGAGATCAGCAGCACTTCGTCGCTGGAGCCCATCAGCACTGCGGCGACCAGCTTGCCGTTGCGCTCGGTGGTCTGGATGCCGATCACGCCCTGCGTACCACGGCCCTTGCGCGGGTAGTCCGGCAGCGGGGTGCGCTTGCCGTAGCCGTTCTCGGTGGCGGTGAGGATGTACTGCACGCTGGCGTCATCGGCGCCGTCGATCACCGCATCGCCATTGGCTGCGGTTTCCTCGACACCGTTGTCGTCCTCGTTCTCGTCCTCGCTGCCACCGGCACTCTCGGCCACGATCAGGCTGACCACTTCCTCGCCGGCCGGCATCTTGATGCCACGCACGCCGGTTGCGGTCCGGCCCATCGAGCGGACCTTGTCTTCACCGAAGCGCACGGTCTTGCCGTTGGAGGCGAACAGCAGGATGTCGCGCTCGCCGTCGGTCAGGCCGACGCCAACCAGAGCATCGCCCTCGTCCAGATTGATTGCGATCTTGCCGCGCGCCAGACGGAAGGCGAACTCGCCCAGCGGGGTCTTCTTGACCGTACCGTTCTTGGTGGCGAAGAACACGAACTGGCCATCGGCGTATTCGCGCACCGGCAGCACGGCCTGCACGCGTTCGCCCGGCTCCAGCGGGATCCAGTTGATGATCGGACGGCCGCGGGCATTCGAACCGGCTTCGGGCAGCTGGTAGACCGGCAGCCAGAACACCTTGCCCGAGCTGGTGAAGGTCAGCAGCGTATCGTGCGTGTTGACCAGCCACAGCTGTTCGATGAAATCTTCTTCCTTGGTCGCTGCCGCACTGCGGCCGCGGCCGCCACGGCGCTGTGCGCGGTACACGCTCACCGGCTGCCGCTTCACGTAACCGGCATGCGACACGGTGACCACCACGTCTTCCGGCGCGATCAGGTCGAGGATGTCGAGATCTTCTTCGCTGTGGCGGATTTCGGTACGACGCTCGTCGCCGAACTCGGCCTTGACGTTGACCAGTTCCTCGCGGATCACCTGCAGCAGACGGTCGGGATCTTCCAGGATGTGGATCAGCCCGGCGATCACTTCCAGCAGCTGCTTGTACTCGTCGGTCAGGCGGTCCTGCTCCAGCCCGGTCAGGCGGTGCAGGCGCATTTCCAGGATCTGGGTGGCCTGGATCTCGGTCAGCTGGTAGCCGCCCTCGATCAGGCCCACGCCCTTGGGCAGGTCTTCCGGACGCGAGGCTTCGGCACCGGCGGCACCCAGCATCGCACCGACCAGGCCGGGCTCCCACACGCGCGCCAGCATGCGCTCGCGTGCTTCATTCGGGTTCGGCGAGGTCTTGATCAGCTCGATCATCTCGTCGATGTTGGCCAGCGCAACGGTCAGGCCTTCCAGCACGTGGGCACGGGCGCGCGCCTTGCGCAGCTCGAACACGGTGCGGCGGGTGACCACTTCGCGACGGTGGCGGACGAACGCCTCCAGCATCTGCTTGAGGTTCATCAACTGCGGGCGGCCATCGACCAGCGCCACCATGTTGATGCCGAACACCGATTCCATCTGGGTCTGCTGATACAGGTTGTTCAGCACAACCTCGGCAGATTCACCGCGCTTGATCTCGATGTAGATGCGCATGCCGTCCTTGTCGGACTCATCGCGCAGCTCGCTGATGCCTTCGATCTTCTTTTCCTTGACCAGCTCGGCGATCTTCTCGATCAGACGCGCCTTGTTCACCTGGTAAGGAATTTCGGTGACGATGATCGATTCGCGGCCGTTGTCGGCCACTTCGATATCGGCCTTGGCACGGATGCGCACACGGCCGCGGCCGGTGCGATAGCCGGCGACGATGCCGGCAGTGCCATTGATGATGCCGGCAGTCGGGAAATCCGGGCCCGGGATGTACTCCATCAGGCCGTCGACATCGATTTCCGGATTATCAATCAGCGCGATGCAGGCGTTGATCGATTCGCTCAGGTTGTGCGGCGGGATGTTGGTGGCCATGCCCACCGCGATACCGGCCGAACCGTTGACCAGCAGGTTCGGGAACCGGGTCGGCATGACCGTCGGCTCCAGCTCCTTCTCGTCGTAGTTGGGCTGGAAATCGACGGTTTCCTTGTCGATGTCCGCCATCAGCTCATGCGCGAGGCGCGACATGCGCGCTTCGGTGTATCGCATCGCCGCGGCGGAGTCGCCATCGATCGAGCCGAAGTTACCCTGGCCATCGACCAGCATGTAACGCAGCGAGAACGGCTGTGCCAGGCGCACCAGCGTGTCGTACACCGACTGATCGCCATGCGGGTGGTACTTACCGATGACGTCACCGACGATACGCGCCGACTTGAAGTAGGGCTTGTTGCTGTGCGCGTTGAGTTCGTTCATCGCGAACAGCACGCGGCGATGCACCGGCTTGAGGCCATCGCGCGCATCCGGGAGCGCGCGGCCCACGATCACGCTCATGGCGTAATCGAGGTAGCTCTTGCGCATCTCGTCTTCCAGGTTGACCTGGATGATTTCCTTGGCGTTTTCTGCCATTCGGGTTCCGTTGTCTGGTAGCGGTCCAGTCCGGCGCAGCCCTCTGCGGGAGGGGGTCGTGCCGGAACCTCGATTCAACCTGTGGATACTACCACAACAGGCCGTTCCCTGCCTCCATTTACGGGGATTTTACCGGCACAAATCAGGAACTTAGGGGGGTGCCGGCCAGCGGCCGGCACTACCGGGGCGGAGGTCACGCTGCCCCCTCCCCTGTGCCTCAGCCACCAAAGGCGGCGCGCATGTTCTCGATGGTCGGGTTCAGGATCACCCCGCGCTCGGTCACGATGGCGTCGATCAGTTCACCCGGGGTGACGTCGAACACCGGGTTCCAGGCGGCGATGCCTTCGGCCACGGTGCGGGTACCGCCCACGCCGTACAGCTCGCCCGGGTCGCGCTGCTCGATCTCGATCTGGCTGCCATCCACGGTCTCCATGTCCACGGTCGAGGACGGCGCCACCACCATGAACTTGACCCCGTGGTGGCGAGCGGCGATGGCCAGCTGATAGGTGCCGATCTTGTTGGCGGTATCGCCGTTGGCGCAGATGCGGTCTGCACCGACGATCACCCATTGCACCGCACCGGTCTTCATCAGGTGCGAGGCCGCCGAATCGGCGATCAGGGTGGCGTCGATGCCATCCTGCTGCAGTTCCCACACGGTCAGGCGTGCGCCCTGCAGCCACGGACGGGTCTCGCCGGCGAACACGCGGGCGATGCGGTGCTGGGCCATGCCGGCACGGATCACGCCCAGTGCCGTGCCGAAGCCGGCGGTGGCCAGCGAGCCGGTGTTGCAGTGGGTCAGCACGCCGCTGCCGGCCTCGATCAGGCCCGCGCCCAGCGCGCCCATGTGGCGGTTGGCGGCCAGGTCCTCCTCGGCAATGGCCTGCGCTTCAGCTTCCAGCAGGGCCTTCCAGTCGCCGCCGGCGACGTTCAGGCAGCGACGCATGCGCGCCAGCGCCCAGGCCAGATTGACGGCGGTCGGGCGCGATGCGTTCAGGCGCTGCAGCGCCGGCTCCAACTGCTGAAGCGCATGCGCGCCATCAGCGGCCTGCACGTCCCGCGCCGCCAGCACCACACCCCAGGCTGCGGCAATGCCGATCGCCGGCGCGCCACGCACGGTCAGCGCGTGAATGGCGCTGGCAACTTCGTCACTGTCATGGCAGACCACGTGCTCGACCACGAACGGCAGCTTGCGCTGGTCCAGCAGTTGCAGGGCATCGCCGGTCCAGAGGATCGGGCGGATGTGGTCATAACGGGCGTAGTCGATGTCGGAGGCAGTGTTCATGGGCCCATTGTAGGGCCACGCCCCGCGTGGTTGGAGCCTGCCCGGGCTCAATTCACCGAGAATTCGGCGCGGCAGCCGCCGTCCACCCAGATCCCGTTGCGGTTCCAGCCCCAGGTGTTGCCTTCCTCGCACGGGGTGCTGGACAACTGCTCGGTAACGACCGCGCCGACCGAAATGCTCGCCCCACAGAAGCGGCGCTTCTTCGACTTCGACTCGCAGGTCAGGCGGCGTGGCACGTCGACAAAACGGCCGTCCTCGTCAGCCACTTCGAAATCGCCCTGGCAACCGCGGCTGGTCCAGACTTCATTGCGCTTGTAGCCCCAGCCCTGCCCTTCGCGGCACGGAAGCACCGACAGCTGGCGCAACAGGCGCACCGGCGCCCCGTCCAGGCGCACCGGGCAACTCTGCGGGCGGCCATTGGATTCGCAGCGCACCACACGGCGGACCAGGCGCTTGCCTTCCGTTGCCGCAGGCGCTGCACCTTCCGCACGACGCGCACGGAACTCGGCGCGGCAGCCAAGGGTGACCCACACGCCACTGCGGTCGGTGCCCCATTCGCTGCCACGGATGCAACTGTTGCTGGACAACTGGCGCACAAGGTCGATGCCATTGCTGACGTCGATATCGCAATGCACCCAGCCCATGTCGCGCGATTCGCAGGTCACCACTTCGCCGTCATAGCCCGCCTGCTGGGCCGACGCCGATGACGGCAGCCAGGCACCCCAGAGCGCGATGGAGTACACCGGTGCAGCGACAACCGCAAACCACTTGACCAAAGCCTTCCCCAGCAGGAATGGATGAACTGCGTGCCAGTGTCCGGCATCTGCCGTGATAAGAGCATCATCCTGCTTGCCGAAGCAAGCGCGGAAACGCGAAATTCCGTTCAGTCTTCGATGTTCAGGAACGTGCGCACCGCGCTCACGCGTGGGCGAAGTCGTAGGCCAGCACATCGGCGATATGCGGCGTGCGGCTCATCGCCATCAACAACCGATCGACACCCACCGCCACGCCAGCGCAGGCAGGCATCGACGGCAACGCCGACAGCAGCGCCTCATCCACGGACGGTTGCACCTGGCCCCGCTCATGGCGGCGCTGCAGGTCACGCTGGAATCGCGCACGCTGTTCGTGCGCGTCGTTCAGTTCGTGATAGCCGTTGGCCAGTTCCACGGCCCCCAGATAAAGCTCGAAACGCTCGGCCAGCGGCGGCGTGCCGGCTCGAATGCGCGCCAGTGCGGCCTGGCTGGCAGGCCAATCATGGACCACGGTCATCACCGCGTCATCGAAATGCGGCTGGATATGATGGGTCATCAGCAGATCCAACCAGTCATCGCGGGTCAGCCCGACCGGGTCGATATGTACCTCGCCCAGCGCGGCACGCAGCGCGGCCTCGTCGGCATCGAACGGATCCACACCCACGTACTGCTGGAACAGCTCGCGGTAACTGAGCACACGCAGCGTCGCACTGCGCCCGACCAGGGCCAGCGCCTGGCCGACCAGCTCGGCGGTTTCCTGCACCAGGCGATGGTGGTCCCAACCGACCCGGTACCACTCCAGCATGGTGAATTCCGGATTGTGGCGGCTGCCCGCCTCGCCGTTGCGGAACACCCGGCCCAGTTCGTAACAGTCACCCACGCCCGCCGCCAGCAGGCGCTTGAGCGGATACTCCGGCGAGGTACGCAGCCAGCGGCGGCGGCCACCGGCATCGACATGGCCGGTGAAATCGGTATGGAAGCTGTCGATGTTCGGCTCGGTGTTGCCGGCCACCGACAGGATCGGCGTCTCCACCTCCAGCACATCGCGATCGGCGAAGAAGCGGCGCACCAGCGCGTTGAGCGCGGCACGCTGCTGCAGCGCGCGCAGCAGGGCCTCGCTCACAGGATGCCCTCCGGGCGCGGATGATCCAGCGGCAGGGTCAGCAGATCGCGGGTGTCATCGATGTAGCCACTGGCCAGGTACAGGCGCCGGGCCAGTTCGTTGTGGTGGTTCACTTCCAGCCGCAGGCGGCTGACGCCACGCCCGCGAGCGCGCTGTTCGCAGATGGCCAGCGCCTGCTTGCCGCGGCCGCGGCCGCGCGCGCGGTAGCTCAGGTACAGCTCGTCCAGCAGCATGAAGTGGCCGCCCTGCTCCAGACTGAAACTCATCGCGATCACTGCGTAGCCCACCACCTCGGCGGCCTCGTCCAGCCACAGCAGCACCTCGCCATTGCGCGGATCGGCCAGCAGCGCGTCCACGCCGCGACGCACGCGCGCGTCGTCGAAGTCGATCTTGTCTTCGGCATAGAACTCGCGCATCAACGCGATCAACAGTTCTTCGTCGGCACGGGTGGCCAGGCGGAAATCCAGCGGAGCGGTCTGCATCGGTGTTCCTTTGTGTTTCATGCCGGGCGCCAGGCACCCGGCGGGGTCATCATTCGTGTTCGGCGAGGTAGGCCAGCAGGCGGTCTTCGTCCCATACCGGCACGCCCAGCGACTGCGCCTTGTCCAGCTTGGAGCCGGCCTCGGTACCGGCCACCACGAAGCTGGTCTTCTTCGACACGCTGCCGGAGACCTTGGCACCCAGCGCTTCCAGGCGTTCCTTGGCGGCATCGCGGGTGAGCTGGGCCAGGGTGCCGGTCAGCACCACGGTCTGCCCATCCAGCGGGCCGGCTACGATCTCGGCCAGCGCCGGCGCCTTGGCCAGGATCTGCTGCATCGCCTTCTCGGCCGCCAGCAACATCGCGCCATGGCCATCTGCATCGAGCCACGCAGCCAGGCCGCGTGCAGTGTCATCGGGCAGGCCGGCGTTGACGAACTGGCCATGCTCGGCGTCGAGCACTGCTTGCGCGCCGGAAAGCGCAGCGACCAGTTTTTCGGCGCGCAGGCGGGTGATGCCAGGGATTTCCGATTCGACCAGCAGCTGCGCCAGATCCAGCCCTTCGCGCAGCTTGGCACTGGGCGCATGCACATCGCTGATGCGCACCTGACCGACCTGTAGCAGGTCATCGATGGCCTGCTGGTTGCCCTGCTGCTCGAAGAAGTGGCCCAGCGAACGCGCCACTTCGCCGCCGATGTCCGGCACACGCTTGAACAACGGCCACGGCAGGTGGCGGATCAGCTCCAGGTCACCAAACCACTGCGCCAGCGCCTTGGCCGTGCTCTCACCCACGTGCTCGATGCCAAGCGCGAACAGCAGGCGCTCCAGCGTGGCCGCACGGCTGGCGTCGATCGCCGCGATCAGGTTGTCGGCCCACTTGGTGGCGATCTTCTTCGTGTTCCATTCGAAGCTGGCCGGCTGTGCCAGCGCCTGTGCTCGCCAGCCCGGATCGTTGCCATCCAGCTTGAGCACCGCATTTAGCACCGCACCACTGCCTTCGGCGGGCAGGTGCAGCTTCAGCGCAGCCGCCAGTGCGGAAGGGTCCTCGGCATCCAGCACCAGCTTCAGATGCAGCAGCTGGTCACGGTTGAGCCGGTACAGATCGGCCACGCTTCTGACGATGCCGGCGTCGACCAGGGTTTCGATGTACTTGTCGCCGAGGCCGTCGATATCCATTGCACGACGCGAAGCAAAATGGGCAATGGCCTCCTTGCGCTGCGCCGGGCAGGACAGCTCGCCCGAGCAGCGCCATGCGGCTGCACCTTCCTCGCGCACGATTTCCGAGCCGCACACCGGGCAGCGCGTCGGCATCTGCCACGGCGTAGTGCCCTGCGGGCGGCGGTCGAGGATGACGCTGACCACTTCCGGAATCACATCACCGGCGCGGCGCACGATCACGCTGTCGCCCACGCGCACATCCAGGCGTGCGATCTGGTCGGCGTTGTGCAACGTGGCGTTGGACACGATCACGCCGGCCACCGCCACCGGTGCCAGCCGCGCGACCGGTGTGGCAGCACCGGTGCGGCCGATCTGGATCTCGATCGCCTCTACCGTAGTGCTCTGTTCCTGCGCGGGGAACTTGTGCGCGATGGCCCAGCGCGGCGCACGCGAAACGAAGCCCATGGCCTGCTGGCCGGCGCGGTCATCCAGCTTGTAGACCACACCATCGATATCGAACGGCAGGCCATCGCGGCGCTCACCGATATCGCGGTAGTAGCCGAGCAGGCCGTCGGTGCCTTCCACCACCTTGCACAGCTCACTGACCGGGAAGCCCCAGGCACCGAGCTGGGCCAGCGTGCCCGAATGGGTGTCGGGCAGCTCGCCGCCCTGCACTTCGCCGGTGCCGTAGGCGAAGAAACTCAGCCGGCGCTGGGCACTGATCTTCGGATCGAGCTGGCGCAGCGAACCGGCCGCCGCGTTGCGCGGATTGGCCAGCACCTTGCCGCCCTGCTGGCGCGCACGCTCGTTGTAGGCCTCGAAGTCGGCGCGGGCCATGTAGACCTCGCCACGTACTTCCAGCACATCCGGCCAGTCCTTGCCGTGCAGGCGCTTGGGAATGTCACCGATCTCGCGCAGGTTGGCCGTCACGTCCTCGCCGGTACTGCCATCACCGCGGGTTGCGCCGAGTACGAAATGACCGTCCTGGTAGCGCAGGCTGATCGCCAGGCCGTCCATCTTCGGCTCGGCCGAGAACCGCAGGCTGCGACGGCCCAGGCGCTCGTCGATGCGGCGTACGAAATCCGCCACTTCCTCGTCACTGAAGGCATTGGACAGCGACAGCATCGGCACCGCGTGGCGCACTTCCGGGAAGCGGCCGGACGGGCGCGCACCGACCTGCTGGGTCGGGCTGTCGGCACGGGCCAGCTCCGGATGCTCGCGCTCCAGCGCTTCCAGCTCGCGCACCATCCGGTCGTAGTCGACGTCGGGGATCTCCGGCGCGTCCAGCTCATGGTAGGCGCGGTTGGCCTGGGCGATCTGCCGGCGAAGGTCTTCGGCGCGTTCGGCGGGGCTGGGGCTCATCGGGATCCGGTGGTTCTGGGATGGCCGGGGATTCTACCGCGCCCGACCGTCAGGCCCTGTAACGCTCCCGCCTTTGTAGCGTCGAGCTTGCTCGTCTGGTGCTCCCTCGCTCTGGCAGGTGCCAACCACTCCCCCATCCTGGTACGTGCCAACCACCCTCCCGCTCTGGTAGGTGCCAACCACTCCCCAGCTCTGGTAGGTGCCAACCTTGGTTGGCACATCTACAGTCGAACATGGTTCGACTCCGCAGAAGAGCAGCTTGCCGCCCGTGCCCACCGGCGCTAGCGTGCGACGGTCGCCCTTCGGAATCCTACCCGTGCCCCTGCCCGCTTCCCGTCGACGCTTCCTGCAACTGGCCGGTGCTGGCCTCGCCGTCGCCGGCACCGGCCTGCCGCAGCTCGGCCATGCCCAACCCGCGACAGCCGCCGCCCCAGCCCCTGCCGAAGGCGCCGTACTACTGAACTTCAACGAATGCCCGTACGGCCCCTCGCCCGCAGCCCAGCAGGCGGCGCGCGACAGCATCGCCAGCTGCGGCCGCTACCGCTTCGAACTGGCGGGCCAGGTGCGCGATGCGTTCATCGAGCAGGCCGGCATTCCGGCCGACCATATGCGCCTCTATCCGGGCTCCAGCGAACCACTGAACCGCGCTGCCACGCTGTGGACCGGCCCGCAGGCGGGGCTGGCGGTGGCCGACCCGACCTTCGAGACGCTCGGCGAGGTCGCCGCCGCACACGGTGCACACGTGCAGAAAGTGCCGCTGCGCGAGGACGGTGCACACGACCTGCGTGCGATGGTCGCCGCCGCACACGCACGCCCGACCGGGCTGCTGTATGTGTGCAACCCGAACAACCCGACCGGCTCGATCAGCCCACCAGATGAGCTCGCCTGGCTGCTGGCCCACAAGCCCGCTTCCACCCGCGTGCTGTTGGACGAGGCGTATCTGCAGTACAGCGAACAGCCGAGCCTGATCGCGCAGGTGGCGCAGCGCGATGACCTGATCGTATTGCGCACGTTCTCCAAGCTATATGGCATGGCCGGCCTGCGCCTGGGCGTGGCGACCGCACATCCAGACCGCCTGCGCGAGCTGGCCAGCCTCGGCGACAACCCGCTGCCGGTGCCGGCGCTGGCGGCGGCACTGGCCAGCCTGCGCGATCCGCAGTTGATTCCACAGCGCCGCCTGCAGAATGCCAAGGTGCGCCAGGCTACCATCGCATGGCTGGGCAAGCGTGGTTTCAGCTGCCTGCCGTCGGAAGCGAACTGCTTCGTGGTCGACGTGCAACGCGATGGCAGCGCGTTCGCCAAGGCGATGGCGGACAACGGCGTGGTGATCGGACGCAGCTGGCCGATCTGGCCACAGCGCGTGCGCGTGACCGTCGGCACCGAAGAAGAAATGGCCGCGTTCCGCCATGCGTTCGCGAAGGTGGCCGGCGTACCGGCCTGATCCTGTTGGATGGGGCGAACCTTGGTTCGCCCCATCCACGCATGGCGTGGATCTACTGTTGTGGGTGCCGACCTGGGCCCCTGTAGAGTCGAGCCATGCTCGACTGGGGCCTTCCCTACAAGCCTTACCGCACTCAAGCGATATCCAAGCTGCCTCGGCCAGCCAATGCTGAGGCATGCCCAGTCCACGTCTCCTGAGAGGCCGTTGGTCGCAACTGCGGAACGTCTACGCGATCACCACCGTCACTCACCAGCGCCATCGGCACTTTGATGATCCACACCAGGCCGCCGTCGTTGTAGCGGGCCTGCAGTGGATTCAGCAGGAGGGTCGATGCCTTAACCTCGCATGGGCGGTCATGCCAGATCATGTGCATTGGTTGATGCAACTGCGCTCAGGAACCCTTGCCGCGTCGATCCAGATGATGAAATCCCGCTGCAGCCGACTCATAGGCATCGACGGGCCGCTCTGGCAGCGTGGTTACCATGATCACGCTGTGCGATGTGATGAGTCCCTGAGAAACCAAGCTCTGTACATCGCAGCGAATCCTGTGCGCGCCGGGCTGGCGGCACAGCTCGGCGATCATCCGTTTGCCTGGTGCCGGTGGTTCGATCGATCGCCCTAGAGGCGAGTCAGGGATGGCCGACCCTGTAGAGTCGAGCGATGCTCGACTGGGGCTTACCCTGGGATCCGCAAGTCGAGCATGGCTCGACTCTACAGAAAGGCAGTCGAGCATGGCTCGACTCTACAGTTGGGGGCTTACCAGCGCGGGGTCTTGGTCAGCGGCGGGGCCTGGTGCTGGCGGTCGTAGGCGCGCAGCTCGTCACGGATGTGTGCGATGCGCTGGCGGCCCAGGGCATTGCGGCTGTCATCCAGCACCACGCCATCCAGCAGTTCAGCCATGCGCTGCACCGTCGGCAGCATCTTCTCCCAGGCGTCCAGCGCGGTCAGCGGCGCCGGCAGGGTCAGGAAGAAGGCGATGGCCGGGGTTTCCATGGCACGGATGTTGGCCATGTCGAAGCTGCCCGGCTTCATGATGCTGGCCATCGAGAAAATCGGGCCGCGCTCGGGGTGGCCTTCCACCAGGCGGTGGAACACGTTCATGTGGCCGAACACCAGGCCAGTCTTCTCAGCCGCCACCACGATGTCTTCGCCACGTAGCTGCTCGCCGGCCCGGGCAGCCACGAACAAGGAGACGATCTTGTCGAAATCCTGGGTGGCGCGCTTGCCGAGATCACTGGCGCCCGGGTCGGTTTCGCCCAGACCAAGTTCGGCCTGCTCGCCTTCCGTGCCCATGCCCGGTTCGACGCGGCCATCGGCCACGGCGACGCCGTCTTCGCCCAGTACCGGTTCGCGGCGCTCGCCGCTGGTCGGTTCCGCGCCTTCCACGCGGCGCCCCTGGGGCTTCTTTTTCGGACGGCCAAACAGGAAGATCGCGGCGATCAACAGCAGGCCGGCGGCCAGGATGCCGATGCGCAACAGTGCCGTGTCGGACATTCGATAGGTTCTCCGGCTAGTTCATTCAGGTAACTAGGATGGCACGTCAGGCCGCGCCCGCCAATCGCGCGGCTTCTTCCAGGTCCACGCTGACCAGGCGGCTGACGCCCGGCTCGCGCATGGTCACGCCCGACAGCTGGTGCGCGGCCTCCATCGTCGCTTTGTTGTGGCTGACGAACAGGAACTGCACCTTTTCGCTCATTTCCTTGACCATGTTGGCCAGGCGGCCGACGTTGGCTTCGTCCAGCGGCGCGTCCACCTCGTCCAGCAGGCAGAACGGCGCGGGGTTCAGCTGGAAGATGGCGAACACCAGCGCCACCGCGGTCATCGCCTTCTCGCCGCCGGACAGCAGCGAGATGCTGGACACACGCTTGCCCGGCGGACGCGCCATGATGGTCACACCGGTGTCGAGCAGGTCTTCACCGGTCAGTTCCAGGTAGGCGTGGCCGCCACCGAACAGGCGCGGGTACAGCGCCTGCACGCCAGCGTTGACACGATCGAAGGTGTCCTTGAAACGACCGCGGGTCTCGCGGTCGATCTTGCGGATCGCATCTTCCAGGGTTTCCAGCGCCGTGGTCAGGTCGGTGTGCTGCGAATCCAGATAATCCGAGCGTTGCGAAGCCTCGCCGTACTCGTGGATGGCGGCCAGGTTGACCGGCTCCAGCCGGCGCATGCGGCCATCGATCTGGTGCACGGCCTGCTCCCAGTCGCCCAGGCGGGCGTCCTCGGGCAGTGCGTTGAGCACGTCCTGCAGCACGAAGCCGGCCTTCTCCACCGCGCCCTGCAGGGTGTCCGCGCTGAGCACCAGCGCCTGCTGGTCCAGCTTGCGTTGCGAGATTCGCTCGCGCTGGGCCAGCGCCTGTTCGTCGCGCTGGTGGCGGGTCTGTTCGTAATTGCGCAGCTCGGCGTCGATGCCGTCCAGCAGCGTGCGCGCCTCGGTCAGCACGCGATCGGCCCGTACGCGTTCTTCCAGCGCATTCTGGTGCTCGACCTGCAGCGATTCGACCGGCGAATCACCTTCATCCAGCTGTGAGTGCAGTTCGCCCAGTCGCGAATCCAGCTGCCCGCGCTGGGTACCCATGCGCTCCAACGCCTGGCTCAGTGAAGCCAGCTGCGCCCGCTGCGATTCCAGGGTCAGGGCCAGCGAATGCGAGCGCTCACGGACCGCACGTGCAGCATCGCGTGCCAGGTCGCGCGCCTCGGTCAGCTGGCGGCGCTCGCCCTCCAGCCGCTGCCGGGTCGATTCCAGGTCACCCATGCTGCTGACCGCGTTCTCCAACCGCGAGCGCGCTTCACGTGCCTGCTCGTTGTTGGCTTCCAGCGTTTCCTGCAGCTGCTTCAGTTCGCCCTCGATGCGGTCGATGCGGGTACGCGCCGCTTCCACCTTGCCCTGCTGTCCCTGCAATTGGCCAGCCAGTTCAGAGACCGCACGATGGGCCTGGTACAGCCCACGCTGCGCGTCTTCGCGCTGCTGTTCAGCCGCCTGCAACTGCTCACGGAAACCACTCAGCTGCTCTTCCAGCTCGGCCTCGCGGTCCTGCAGCTGCTCGATCTGCTCGCGCAGCTCGTTGATCTCGCGCTCGCGCAGCAGCGCGCCCTGCTGGGCCGCACCGGAGCGCGATACGCGCAGCCAGCCCTGGCCCAGGCGCTCACCACTCTGGGTGATGATCGAATCGCCTTCCGGAAGACTGCCCTGCAACACCTTCGCCTCGGACAGGCCCTTGGCTGCGTGCAGGTGTGCCAGCAGTCGACGGATCGCTGCCGGGCCACGCACGCGGGCCGCCAGCGAGGTCGGCGCGACCTTCAGGTCCGCGCCATCGTTGGCGACCAGTGCGATGTGGCCCTCGCCAAGTTCGCCGAGCGCATCGACCAGGCTGGCCGGATCATCAACCAGCACGCCTTCGATCAATTGGCCCAGCGCGCTTTCCACCGCGTTTTCCCAGCCGGCATCAACGTCCAGGCGTTCGCCGACACGCGCTGCCGAATCCAGCCCACGCGCCTTCAGCCACGCCACGGCAGCGCCCTGCTCCTGGCCCAGCGCGGCCTGCTGCAGGGTTTCCAGCGAGGCCAGGCGACCGCGCAGGCCGTTGGCCTGCTTGCGCAGTTCGGCCAGTTCGTTCTGGCCATTGCGCTGCTGTTCCTGCACGGCCGCCACGCCCTGCTTGCGCAGCTCGACGTCTTCGCTCAATTCATCCAGCGCAGTCTTCTGCGTGTCGTGCTGCAGGTGCAGCTGCTCGAAGGCTTCTTCCAGCGCGTCCACGTCCAGCCCGGCGCGCTCGGCGGCCAGCGCCTCGCGACGCCGGTCAGCGTCGAGGATCTGCTTGTCCAGGTAGTCCACGCGCGTGCGCTCGACATCGCCGGCGCGCGACGCCTCCGAACTCTGCGAGGTGTGCTGCTCCCAGCGCTGCTGCCAGCTGGCCAGCCGGTCCTCGGCCTCGCGCAGGCTTTCCTGCTTGATCTCGTTCTCTTCCTGCAGCTCTTCCAGCTGCGGGGTGGCGGCCTCCACCGCTTCGCGCAGCACCAGCAGTTTGGCCTCGTCGCCGCTGATGTGCTGGCCCAGTTCGGCCAACGCCTGGCGCGTCTCGTCGCGCGCCTTGTGCAGGCGCTGCGACAGTTCGCGCTGGTGCTGGATCTGCTGTTCCACGCGCGCCAGCGTGCTGCCGACCTGGTAGACCGCGGCCTGCGCGGTGTTCAGCGCGTCGGCGGCCTCTTCGCGGCGCACGCGCGAGGTCTCGATGCGGGCCTCGGCGTCACGCTGGTCGGCGATCAGCTGCTGCAGTTTGGTCTCTTCCTGCGACAGGCCCTCGCGCAGCTTGGACAGGCGACCGTCCAACCCGCGGAATTCCAGGGCCTTCCACTCGGCATCCTTGACCCGGCGCTCTTCCTGCAGCGCCTGGTACTGCTCGGCCTGCCTGGCCTGGCGCTTGAGGTGTTCGAGCTGCTTGCTGATCTCGTCACGCAGGTCGCCCAGCCGGTCCAGGTTCTCGCGGGTGTGGCGGATGCGGGTCTCGGTCTCCTTGCGGCGCTCCTTGTACTTGGAGATGCCGGCCGCCTCTTCCAGGTACACGCGCAGGTCTTCCGGGCGCGCCTCGATGATCTGGCTGATCATGCCCTGCTCGATGATCGAGTAGCTGCGCGGGCCCAGGCCAGTGCCGAGGAACAGGTCGGTGATGTCGCGGCGACGGCACTTGGTGCCGTTGAGGTAATAGTTGCTGGTGCCGTCGCGGCTGACCGTGCGCTTGACCGAGATTTCGTTGAACGAGGCGTACTCGCCCGAGATTGTGTGGTCGGAGTTGTCGAAGATCAGCTCGACGGTGGCCTGCGAGACCGGCTTGCGGGCATTGGAACCGGAGAAGATCACGTCGGTCAGCGAGTCGCCGCGCAGGCGGCTGGCCGAGCTCTCGCCCATGACCCAGCGCACGGCGTCGATGATGTTCGACTTGCCGCAGCCATTGGGCCCCACCACGCCGGTCATGTTGGTCGGCAGGTGCAGGGTGGTCGGATCGACGAACGACTTGAAGCCGGACAGCTTGATCGTGGAAAGACGCATAGGGGTTCCGGACTGGGGCCGGCAAGCGGCCTGCGTTTACCCTCCAAGTCATTGATCCTGCTGGGATCGATGCCCGTGGAACGGGTGTGACGCCCTGAGTATACCGATGTGGCCGTGTTCTACGAATGGGCGTGGAACATTGTCCAGCCCCACCCCGTCGGCCGGACGTGGCCCGACGCCACGAAACGGAGCCATAAAACAAAACGGGCACCCTTGCGGGCGCCCGTTCTGCGGTGATTCCAGGCCTTGCGGCGTGGGATCAGGCTTCGGCGACGACGACGACCTTGACGGTGGTCTCGACGTCAGCGTGCAGGTGGACCAGCACGTCGTATTCGCCGATGTTGCGGAAGGCGCCTTCGCCCAGGATGACTTCGCTCTTGCTGACCGGCAGGCCGGCAGCGGTGAAGGCATCGGCGATTTCGCGGGCGCCGACCGAGCCGTACAGCTTGCCTTCGGTCGAAGCGTTGGCCGGGATGGTCACGCTCGCGCCTTCCAGCTTGGCCTTGCGGGCGTCAGCGTCGGCGTGGATGGCCTGGGCCTTGGCTTCGTATTCGGCGCGCTTGGCTTCGAACTCGGCCTTGTTGCTCTCGGTGGCCGGAACGGCCTTGCCCTGCGGCACGAGGAAGTTACGGCCGTAGCCCGGCTTCACGTCGACCAGGTCGCCCAGGTTGCCGAGGTTGGTGACTTTCTGCAGGAGGATCAGCTGCATGGTATTGCTCCAGATGAGTTATTCGTTAGCGAGGCGATGCCCCGCAACAAAGGCTGTCCGAATAGCTGGCACAGCGGGGGCGGCACCGGGCCGCCCCGCCGGGCATCAGACGTCGTGGTTGTCGGTGTACGGGATCAGGGCCAGGAAGCGAGCGCGCTTGACGGCGGTCGCCAGCTGACGCTGGTACTTCGACTTGGTACCGGTGACGCGGCTCGGCACGATCTTGCCGTTCTCGGTCAGGTACTGGCGCAGGGTGTTGAGATCCTTGTAGTCGATCTCCTTCACACCTTCAGCCGTGAACTTGCAGAACTTGCGGCGACGGAAGAACTTGGACATGGGAAGGCTCCTTAGGCGGCGGAAGCGGCGTCGTCGCCGGCTTCGTTGTCAGCGGTGGTGGTGGACTCGCCTTCTTCGTCGTCACGACGACGGCGCTCACCGCGCTCCGGCTTGTCACCCTTCTCGTCCTTGCTCTTCATGATCAGCGACTGCTCGGTGTCAGCCTCGTCACGCTTGATGACCAGGTTGCGCAGCACGGCGTCGTTGAAGCGGAAGCTTTCGGTCAGTTCGTTCAGAACGGCCTGGTCGGCTTCGATGTTCATCAGCACGTAGTGGGCCTTCACCAGGTTCTGGATCGGGTACGCCAGCTGGCGGCGGCCCCAGTCTTCCAGACGGTGGATGGTGCCGTTGCCGTTCTCGACCAGCGACTTGTAGCGCTCGATCATGGCCGGGACCTGCTCGCTCTGGTCCGGGTGGACCATGAACACGATTTCGTAATGACGACTCATGTTTTTTCTACCTTTCGGATGTGGCCTTGCGGCCGGACAGCCCCCCGCCGTTGAGACCGCGGTGGGGCAAGGATTCCCGCCAGGAAGGCAGGAAGCCGCGCATTATGGCGCAGATGGGGTGGCCGGGCAACCGGCGGGCCACAGGGCAACCTGAACCGGGCTACCCCAGATCCACATGAAGGCGGTGCTGGCCGCATTCCAGGCACTGGAACAGGCAGCCAATCATCTCCCCGTCCCGGCTCAGGTGTTCAAGCACCCAGTCGGCGTCGCGCGGATTGACCTCGACCACGTCGGGCCGGACCTCGTCGAGGATGGGCTGGAGGTCCTCGCTACCGGCGTAACCGAGGAAGGCGCAGGGCCGCTCACAATGGCTGAGCCAGACCGACTGCTGCCAGGACGAGTAGCCCGGGGTGCGCTCGCAGATCTCCAGCAGCAGCTCACGGGCGATGGTCGGCGGCGGATCGGCCGGATCCGGGGATACCCCTTCGATATCGCTCCAGCCGGTGAATTCACCCTCGTAACTGGCCGCTGCCCTGCCATCGGCGATACACCAGGGGCACAGGTAATCGGGGCTCAGAACGGAGTAGAACGGCCCCCGGTAGCGCAGTGTGCGCGGCTGACCGCAGCAGTCGCAGACCCCGTCGACCACTTCGAAGGAGAGGGCGTAGGCGTTGGGGTGATAAATGAAAAGCGGTCGTTCCATCCGTGGATCCCTTCCCTGCCGACCAAGGTCGGCATCTACCAGCGCCCGGCCATGCCCGGCGGACGCCAGAACCAGCCCTCAGGCCTTGTCGGCGTCGGTGGTGAAGCTCTCGCCGCAGCCACACTCGGCGGTGGCGTTCGGGTTGCTGAACGTGAACGTTTCGCTCAGGCCGTGCTTGCCGAAGTCGATCACGGTGCCGTCCACCAGCGCCAGGCTCTTGGCGTCGACGTAGATCTTCACGCCGTCCTGGTCGAACACGGTGTCGCCCTCGCGCTCGTCGCGGGCCAGGTCGGTGATGTGACCCCAGCCCGAGCAACCGGTCTTGGTCACGCCGAAACGCAGACCCAGCGCGCCGGGGGTCTGGGCGACAAAGCGCTGCACGCGCTCGAAGGCAATGGGGGTCAGGCTGACGGCCATGGGGCTACTCCAGAGGTACGGGGACATTATAAGGAGCCGTTGCCACGAAAAATGCCTCGCAAGCAGAGCGCTGCAACCGGTAAACTCCCGTGTTCACAGATCGAGTCGATCAGCAGAGGATTCAAGTCATGACGGTGGTCAGCGTTGAACATGCGCTTGCCGGGAAGATCCCGGAAGGCGGCGAAGTCACGGTACGCGGATGGGTGCGCACGGTGCGCGGTTCAGCGAATCTGGCCTTCGTGAATGTGAGCGACGGCTCCTGCTTCGCGCCGATCCAGGTCGTGGCCGGCGACAGCCTGGCCAACTTCGACGAGATCAAGCGCCTGACCAGCGGCTGCTCGGTCATCGCCACCGGCACCCTGGTGAAGTCGCAGGGCAAGGGCCAGTCGTTCGAGATCCAGGCCAGCACGCTGGAAGTGGTCGGCTGGGTCGAAGACCCGCTCACCTACCCGATCCAGCCCAAGCCGATGTCGCCGGAGTTCCTGCGCGAAGTGGCGCACCTGCGCCCGCGCACCAACCTGTTCGGCGCGGTCACCCGCATCCGCAACTGCCTGGCCCAGGCCGTGCACCGTTTCTTCCACGAGAACGGCTTCAACTGGATCAGCACCCCGATCATCACCACCTCCGACGCCGAGGGCGCCGGCCAGATGTTCCGCGTGTCCACCCTGGACATGGTGAACCTGCCGCGTGACGAGAAGGGCGCGATCGATTTCAGCCGCGACTTCTTCGGCAAGGAAACCTTCCTGACCGTGTCCGGCCAGCTGAACGTCGAGGCCTACTGCCTGGCGCTGAGCAAGGTCTACACCTTCGGCCCGACCTTCCGCGCCGAAAACAGCCACACCACCCGCCATCTGGCGGAGTTCTGGATGATCGAACCGGAAATCGCCTTCGCCGACCTGGCCGAAGACGCTCGCCTAGCCGAAGAGTTCCTGAAGTACCTGTTCCGCGCGGTGCTGAACGAGCGTGGCGACGACCTGGCCTTCATCGCCGAGCGCGTGGACAAGAACGCGATCACCAAGCTGGAAGACTTCATCAATGCGCCGTTCGAGCGCATCGACTACACCGATGCGGTCAGCCTGCTGCAGAAGTCCGGCAAGAAGTTCGACTTCCCGGTCGAATGGGGCCTGGACCTGCAGACCGAGCACGAGCGCTGGCTGACCGAAGAACACGTCGGCCGCCCGGTGGTGGTGACCAACTATCCGGAGCACATCAAGGCCTTCTACATGCGCCTGAACGACGACGGCAAGACCGTTGCCGCGATGGACGTGCTGGCCCCGGGCATCGGCGAGATCATCGGCGGCAGCCAGCGCGAAGAGCGCCTGGACGTGCTGGACGCGCGCATGGCCCAGTTCGGCCTGGATCGTGAGCACTACAGCTGGTATCGCGACTTCCGCCGCTATGGTTCGGTGCCGCACGCCGGCTTCGGCCTGGGCTTCGAACGCCTGGTGGTGTACGTCTGCGGGCTGTCCAACATCCGCGATGCGATCCCCTACCCGCGCGCCCCGGGCAGCGCGGACTTCTAAGCCCCACACGACCACGGAGGTACCGCTCCCATGACCCTGTTCTTCGCCCTCTGTTTCGTCGGCGTTGCAGTGGCCGGGTTCAGTGCCTTCGTGATCTTCTGGCCGCTGACCCTGGTGCACGTACGCGATCGCCATCCGGCGCTCGCCGAGCGCTTCGGCAGCGGTGCCTTCCTCAAGCCCGATGCCCTGGCCTGGCTGCTGCGCCGTGACTATCGCCAGCAGCCGGACCGCTCGCTGTCCGGGCTGGCGACGCCGGCCTGGGTATCGCTGCTGACCCTGCTGGCCGGACTGGGCATGGCCGCCCTGCTCTGGCTGGCCTCGCTCTGGTAACACATCCATGAATGACATCACCGCCTCGCGCGACAGCTGGTGGCTGGCCAGCCTCGGCAACACCCTGATCTGGGCGCGCCTGCGCGTGCGCCCGGCCGGCACCGCCGAAGTGCTCGACAGCGATGGCAACACGCTGAGCTATGACAGCGAAGACACCGCGCGTTCGCAGCTGTTCGACGCCGAATTCGTCGAGTACGACGGCCTGGACGAGGAAGACGCGCTGGTGCGCGGCTTCAGCCTGCGCGAAGTGCAGCCGCCGCAGGCCGACAGCGATGAGGGCCTGCGCGGCCGCATGATCCAGTCGCTGGGCGGGCGCGCCTGACCCCTGCATGTTCACCCCGCGCGCCTTCGCCGAGACCGATCTGCTCTGGCTGGACCGCCTGCTGGCGCGCGACCCGTTCGTTACCGTGCTCACGCCCGGCAGCGATGGCCTGCCGGAGCTGACCCGGATGCCGGTGCTGTACCGGCGTGACGGCGACCAGATCGAACTGCGCGGCCACTGGGCGCGCGCCAACCCGCAGTCGCGCCACCGCGGCGCGGCCAAGGTACTGATCGATGGTCCGCATGGCTACGTCTCGGCCAGCTGGTATCCGGACAAGGAACCCGCTGCGCGGGTACCCACCTGGAACTACGCCGCCGCCGAGCTGCGTGGCCAGCTGCAGACCTTCGACGATACCGAGGCGCTGGCCGAACTGGTCGGCGCGATCAGCGACCGCTTCGAAGCGAGTGTCGGCCAGGCCTGGCAGTTCGATGCCACGCGTGCCGAACATGGCCCGGAGCTGCGCGCCATCGTCGGCTTCCGTTTCCAGGTCGAACAGGTGCAGCTGAAGCTCAAGCTGAGCCAGAACCATCCCGATGCGAACCAGCGCGCGGTGATCGCCGAACTGGAACAACTGGGCACCCCCTATTCCACCGAGTTGGCGCAGTGGATGCGCTGGCACCGCGAACAGGCCGCCCGCAGCGACTGAACGCCCCAGATTCCCGCAGCGCCGCAGCCGGATGGTTGCGGCGCGCCCCCACCCGACGCCAGGGACCCATACATGAAAGACATCCACAAACTGCTGCAGAACAACCGCGACTGGGCCGACCGCATCGAGAAGGAAGACCCCGAGTTCTTCCACCAGCTCGCCAAGCAGCAGCACCCCGAATACCTGTGGATCGGCTGTTCCGATTCGCGCGTGCCGGCCAACCAGATCATCGGCATGGCCCCGGGTGAAGTGTTCGTGCACCGCAACGTCGCCAACGTGGTCGCCCACACCGATCTGAACTGCCTGAGCGTGGTGCAGTACGCGGTGGACCAGCTGAAAGTGAAGCACATCCTGATCGTCGGCCACTACGGCTGCGGCGGCGTGCATGCCTGCCTGCACAACACCCGCGTCGGCCTGGCCGACAACTGGCTGCGCCACGTTGGCGACGTGATGCAGAAGCACACCGGCATCCTTGATGCGATCGAGACCGACGAGCTCAAGCACGCACGCCTGTGCGAACTGAACGTGATCGAGCAGGTGGCCAACCTGTGCCGCTCGACCATCGTGCAGGACGCCTGGGCCCGCGGCCAGAAGCTGATGGTGCACGGCTGGGTCTACAGCCTGAAGGACGGACGCGTGCGCGAGATGGGCATCGACGTCGGTTCGCAGGAAGAGCTGCAGCCCGCCTATGAAAAGGCCCTGTCCTACGTCCCGCGCAAGGGCAAGCGCGACTGATCCCTTACGGATGACCACCATGCTCGCTTCGCCGATCAACCTGCACGCCTGGATCGAAGAAAACCGCCACCTGCTGAAGCCGCCGGTGGGCAACAAGATGATCGACAACGGCGACTTCATCGTGATGGTGGTGGGCGGGCCAAACTCTCGTACCGACTTCCACTACGACGAAGGCCCCGAGTGGTTCTACCAGCTCGAAGGCGAGATGGTGCTGAAGGTGCAGGAAGACGGCGCAGTGCGCGACATTCCGATCCGCGCCGGCGAGATCTTCCTGCTGCCGGCAAAGGTGCCGCACTCGCCGCGGCGCCCGCCCGGTGGTATCGGTCTGGTGGTCGAGCGCAAGCGCCTGCCGCACGAGATGGACGGCGTGATCTGGCACTGCGAGCGCTGCAACCACAAGCTGCACGAAGAGTATTTCCCGCTGCAGAACATCGAAACCGACCTGCCCAAGGTGTTTGCGCGCTATCACGCCAGCCTGGAACTGCGTACCTGCAGCGAGTGCGGGCACGTGGACCCGCTGCCGGCGCCAGCGGTCGGCTGAGCCTCGAACGGTAGTCGCCCACCCTGGTGGGCGCATGCTCGCCCCCGCTCTGGTAGATGCCCACCTTGGTGGGCGCTTGCTTGTACGTGCGCCAACCAAGGTTGGCGACAACCGGGTCATGCGGCGCTGGTGCAGGGTCGGCTGCTACCGGGCCCTGGCCCAGGCGCTACACTGGCGGTCCCGTTGCAGCCTGTTGCCCGACCATGTCCGACCTGCTCAGCCGCACCCACGCCATTGCCCTGGACGCCGCCGATCCGCTGCGCCCGCTGCGCAATGAATTCCTGATTCCGCGCCATGGCGGCGGCGAGCAGACCTACTTCGTCGGCAACTCGTTGGGCCTGCAGCCGCGTGGCGCGCAGGCGGCCGTGCAGGAAGTGATGAAGCAGTGGGGCGAGCTGGCGGTGGAAGGCCACTTCACCGGCCCGACGCAGTGGCTGTCCTACCACCGCCTGGTGAGCGCGCAGCTGGCCCGCGTGGTCGGTGCGCTGCCCAGCGAGGTAGTTGCAATGAACACGCTGAGCGTGAACCTGCACCTGATGATGGTCAGCTTCTACCGGCCCACGGCCGAGCGCCCGGTGATCCTGATGGAAGCCGGCGCATTCCCGACCGATCGCCACGCGGTGGAAGCACAGATCCGCTTCCATGGCTTCGACCCGGCCGAGTGCCTGGTGGAAGTGCAGCCGGACGAGGCCAACGGCACGATTTCACTGACCGCGATCGAGCATGCCATCGCCGAGCACGGTTCACGCCTGGCGCTGGTGCTGTGGCCTGGCGTGCAGTACCGCACCGGCCAGGCCTTCGACCTCGATGCGATCACCCGCGCCGCACGTCTGCAGGGCGCGCGTATCGGCTTCGACCTGGCACACTCGGTCGGCAACCTGCCGCTGCGCCTGCATGACGTGGCCCCTGATTTCGCCGTGTGGTGCCACTACAAGTACCTCAACAGCGGCCCGGGCGCGGTTGCCGGCGCCTTCGTCCACGAGCGCCATCACCGCGACACCAGCCTGCCGCGCTTTGCCGGCTGGTGGGGCCATGAGGAATCCACCCGCTTCCAGATGGCGCCGCAGTTCACCCCGGCCATCGGTGCCGAAGGCTGGCAGCTGAGCAATCCGCCAATCCTCGGCCTGGCGCCGCTGCGCGCCTCGCTGGACCTGTTCGAGCGCGCCGGCATGGAGGCGCTGCGCAGCAAGTCGCTGGCACTGACCGGCATGCTCGAAGCACTGGTCCGTGCGCGCCTGTCCGGCGTGCTGGACATCATCACCCCGGCCGAGCCGCAGCGCCGTGGCTGCCAGCTGTCATTGCGTGTGATCGGTGGCCGCGAGCGCGGCCGTGCGCTGTTCGAGCATCTGCGCGGCATCGGTGTGCTCGGCGACTGGCGCGAGCCCGACGTGATCCGCATCTCGCCCACCCCGCTCTACAACCGCTACCTGGACGTGCACCACTTCGTCGAGGAAGTGGAAGCCTGGGCCGGCCTCTAAGCCGGCCCCTCCCCTACTGCTGGACAGTTCGTTGATCGCACACGCTTCCCGCTCGTTGAGCATTATCGGTGCCGGCCTTGCCGGGTCCCTGCTGGCCATCCTGCTGTCACGCCAGGGCTGGCGCATCACCTTGTACGAACGCCGCGGCGATCCACGCGTGGCCGACTACGAGAGCGGCCGCTCGATCAACCTGGCGTTGGCCGAGCGTGGGCGCAACGCACTGCGTCAGGCGGGCGTGGAGGACGAGGTGATGGCGCGCGCGGTGATGATGCGCGGGCGCATGGTGCACCCGCGCGAGGGCGAACCGCAGCTGCAGCGCTATGGCCGCGACGACAGCGAAGTGATCTGGTCGATCCACCGCAGCGACCTGAACACCACGCTGCTGGAGCTGGCCGAACAGGCCGGCGCCACCGTGCACTTCCATCGCCGCCTGCACACCGTCGATTTCGATGCGGGTTACGCACGCTTCATCGATGACCGTGACGACAGCCCGCACGACATCCGTTTCGACACCCTGATCGGTGCCGACGGTGCCGGTTCGGCACTGCGTGCGGCGATGAACCGGCGCGCGCCGCTGGGTGAGGACATCGCCTTCCTCGACCACTCCTACAAGGAGCTGGAGATCCCGCCGGCTGCCGATGGCAGCTTCCGCATCGAGCGCAATGCACTGCACATCTGGCCGCGCGGCCACTACATGTGCATCGCCCTGCCCAACCATGAAGGCACCTTCACCGTCACTCTGTTCCTGCCCAACCAGGGCGACCCCAGCTTCGCCGCCGTCAACACCGGCGCACAGGCCGAGGCGCTGTTCGCGCGCGAGTTCGCCGACACCCTGCCGTTGATCCCGAACCTGCGCGCGGACTGGGAGCAGCACCCGCCGGGCCTGCTCGGCACGCTCACCCTGGAACGCTGGCACCAGCAGGGCCGCGCCGTGCTGATCGGCGACGCCGCGCATGCGATGGTGCCGTTCCATGGCCAGGGTATGAACTGCGCGTTCGAGGACTGCGTTGCGCTGGCCCGTCACCTGATGGAGGCCGATGATCTGGAAGGCGCGTTCGCCGCGTTCGAAGCCGAGCGCAAGCCAAACGCGTGCGCGATCCAGCAGATGGCACTGGAGAACTACCTGGAGATGCGCGACCGCGTGGCCGATCCCGCCTTCCTGCTGCAGCGCGAGCTGGAACAGGAACTGCAGCGGCGCTGGCCGATCCGCTTCGTACCGCACTACACGATGGTCACTTTCCTGCACACGCCGTACGCCGAGGCGCTGCGCCGCACCGAACTGCAGCGCGACATGCTGGTGGCCGCCACCGCTGGTCACGATTCACTGGACAACATCGACTGGACCGGACTGGAAGCACAGATCCACGCCCAGCTGCCGGCCCTGGAGGGCGCGCACTGATGGCCGACAGCTTCCTGTTCTACGACCTGGAAACCTTCGGCCAGGACCCACGGCGCACGCGCATCTCGCAGTACGCCGCGATCCGTACCGACGTCGATCTCAACGAAATCGACACGCCGGTCAGTTTCTTCGTGCGCCCGGCCGATGACCTGCTGCCCTCGCCGATGGCCACCCTGGTCACCGGCATCACCCCGCAGCATGCACTGGCCGAGGGCATCAGCGAAGCCGAGGCCTTCGATCGCATCAACGAGCAGCTGTCGCGCCCCGGCACCTGTGCGCTGGGCTACAACACGCTGCGCTTCGACGATGAGTTCGTCCGCTACGGCCTGTTCCGCAACTTCCACGACCCGTACGAACGCGAGTGGCGCAACGGCAATTCGCGCTGGGACCTGCTGGACATGCTGCGGCTGATGCGCGCGATGCGCCCGGACGGCATCCAGTGGCCGCTGCGCGAGGATGGCGCCACCTCGTTCAAGCTCGAGCACCTGGCCGAGGCCAACAACGTGCGCGAAGGCGATGCGCACGAAGCGCTGTCCGACGTACGCGCCACCATCGGCATGGCACGCCTGTTCAAGCAGTCGCAGCCACGGCTGTGGGAGTACGCGCTGAAGCTGCGCGACAAACGCTTCGTCGGCAGCCTGCTGGACGTGGCCGCGATGAAGCCGGTACTACACATTTCCATGCGCTACCCGGCCAGTCGCCTATGCGCGGCCCCGGTGCTGCCGCTGGCCGCGCACCCGACCATCAACAACCGGGTGATCGTGTTCGACCTGGAAGGCGAGATCGACGATCTGCTGGAACTGCCGGCCGAGGTGATCGCGCAGCGCCTGTACATGCGCGCCAGCGAACTGCCCGAAGGCGTGGCGCGGGTGCCGCTGAAGGAAGTGCACCTGAACAAGGTGCCCGCGCTGATCGCCTGGAACCACCTGCGCGCCGATGACCACGCGCGCCTCGGCCTGGACGTGGCCGCGATCGAGGCCAAGGTGGAACGCCTGCGCGCGTTCGCCCCGCAGCTGGCCGAGAAGGCCCGGCAGGTCTACAACCAGCCCCGCGCCGCCACCGTGGCCGATGTCGATGCCTCGCTCTACGACGGCTTCCTCGGCAATGGCGACAAGCCGCTGCTTGCGCTGGCACGCACCACCGCGCCGGAGCAGCTGGCCGCGCTGGAAGGCCGCTTCCGCGACCCGCGCCTGCCGGAGCTGCTGTTCCGCTACCGCGCGCGCAATCATCCCGACAGCCTCGCACCGGCTGAACGCCAGCGCTGGCAGGATTACCGCCGCCAGCGCCTGCTCGGAGACGGCGGGCTGGGCGAACTCAACCTGCCCCAGTACCAGCAGCAGCTCGATGCACTGGCCGCCGAAGCGCCCGAAGATGCGCGGCGCCAGGCCCTGCTGCAATCGCTGCGCGACTGGGGCCAGCACCTGCAGGAGACCTTGTGAGTACCTATTTCTCGGACGCCAGCTTCAAGTTCCTGCGCAGCCTGGCGCGGCATAACGACAAGGCATGGTTCAACGACCACCGCCAGCAGTACGAAGACCACGTGCGGCAGCCGTTCCTGCGCCTGCTGGGCGACCTTCAGCCGGCGCTGGCCGAGGTCAGCGACCACTTCCGCGCCGATACCCGCGCCGTCGGCGGCTCGCTGTTCCGCATCCATCGCGACGCGCGCTTCTCCAACGACAAATCTCCGTACAAGACCTGGCAGGGTGCGCGCCTGTTCCACGAACGCCGCCGCGAGGTGGCCGCGCCTTCGTTCTACGTGCACCTGCAGCCAGGCGAGAGCTTCGTCGGTGCCGGCCTGTGGCATCCGGAACCGGAGACCCAGCGCCGCGTGCGCCATTTCATCCTCGACAACCCCGGCAGCTGGAAGGCCGCCGCGCATGCACCGGCCCTGCGCAAACGCTTCGACTTCGAGGAGAGCGAAAAGCTGGTGCGGCCGCCGCGCGGCTTCCCGGCCGACTTCGAATTCATCGATGACCTCAAGCACCGCAACTGGGTGATGTGGCGCTCGCTGGACGACGCCACCATGACCGGCCCGCGCCTGCTGTCCACGCTGGGCAAGGACCTGGCCGCGCTCGGCCCGTTCGTCGACTACCTGTGCGCGGCGCTGGACCTGGAATTCTGATGCCGTTGGCACAGCAACGCCGCACGCTGGGCCGCACCGGCCTGCCGATTTCGCCGGTGGGCCTGGGCTGCTCCGGCTTCTGGGGGCATCGCCGCTTCCCTGAACAGTCGGCCGCGCACGTGGTCGAGCATGCACTGGCACAGGGCGTGAACCTGTTGGACACCGGCCACAACTATTCCGGTTTCCACGCCGAGCCGCGGCTGGGCCGCATCCTGCGCCCGTTGCTGAAGCGATACCCGCGCGAGTCGCTGGTGATTTCCAGCAAGGGCGGCACACTGACCGGCCAGGCCGGCGTCAGCGGCGCAGAGCAACGCAATTTCTCGCCGGCAGCCATCACTGCCAGCTGCGAGGCCTCGCTGCGCAACCTCGGCCTGGATTACCTGGATATCTACCAGCTGCACGGTGCCAGCCAGCACGACATCAACGATGACCTGCTGGCCGCGCTGCAACGCCTGCGCGAACGCGGGCTGATCCGGCACACCGGCATCAATACGCACACGGCATCGACCCTGCGCTGGATGATCGACCATCCCACGCTGTTCGACGTGGTGCTTCTGGACTACAACGCCCTGCAGCAGGACCGTGAACCCCTCATCGACCAGTTGCACGCAGTGGGCATCGGCGTACTGGCCGGCACCGTGCTGGCGCAGGGCCATCTACTGCCACCGCGTCCGCGCCTGCCACGACCGGCGGATGCCTGGTACCTGGCCAGGGCCTGGCTCAAACCGAGCAGCCGCACACTGATGCACAGCGCACGCAACATGCGGAAGGCGCTGGCCGCCATCCGCAGCCAGCGCCCCGCCCAGACCGCGTTTGCCTACGCCCTGGGCCATCCCGGCGTGGCCAGTGGCATCCTGGGTACCACCCGCACCGCCAGCCTGGAAGAAGTACTGGCGACGCGGCTTGAGGCACTGACCGCAGCCGAACGCCAGCAGCTGGTGGACGCCTTCGGTGATGGCCGCGGATCTCCCAGTCATTGAGTCTTCACCCCATGCTGCTGCGGTTGCGGCAGTCTGGGCGGCATGAAGAAACTCACCGCACTCGTTGGGCTGTTGGTCCTGGCCTTGGCCGCCTGGTGGTTCGGCGGCCCGTACATGACCATCAATGGCCTGTCCAAGGCCATTGAGCAACGCGACACCGCGCGCCTGGAGCGTTACGTCGATTTCCCGCGCGTGCGCAGCAGCCTGCGCGCGCAGCTCAATGACTATCTGGTGCGCCAGGCCGGCCCGGATGTGGCGGCCAGCCCGTTCGGTGCCCTGCTGTACGGGCTGGGCGACCAGCTTGGGGGTGCCGCGGTGGACACCATGGTGACCCCGACCGGGATCGGCGCGATGCTGCAGGGTCACGTGCTGTGGAAGCGCGGCCGCAATGAACTGCAGGGCGGCGATGCCTTCGGCGCGACCGAACCCGCGCGGCCGCTGAAGCATGCCGAACATCATTTCGAAGCGCTGGACCGCTTCGTGATCGATGTCGATCGCGGCCCCGGCCAGCCGCCGTTGAAGGTGGTGCTGGAACCGCAGGGCCTGCGCTGGAGGGTGGTGGACCTGCAGCTGGGGATGTCGGGCAGCCCGTGACCGGACCCGTGGCCTGACGGCAATGCCAACCAAGGTTGGCGACTACCGGGGCATGGCGCTCTGGTAGATGCCCACCTTGGTGGGCATGGATCCAGGACGGCGCCAACCAAGGTTGGCAATTACCAGACCCTATCCTTCGTTGGCAACGCCATGCGGCACATGGCCGGCGGCTACGTGCTCTCGGGCACTGTCGATGTTGTGCTGCGAATCATCGAAGAAGATGTCGGCGCCGAACGCCTGCAGGAACGGCCCCTTGTGGCGGCCACCGAGGAACAGCGCCTCGTCCAGGCGCACGCCCCACTCGCGCAGGGTGCGGATCACCCGCTCGTGCGCCGGCGCCGAACGCGCAGTCACCAGCGCGGTACGGATCGGCGCGCTCTCGCCAGCCGGGAACACTTCCTGCAGCGTGTGCAGCGCCGACAGAAAGCCACGGAACGGCCCGCCGCTGAGCGGCTCGCGGGCGCGCTCGCGCTCGTGGCGGCCAAAGGCTTCCACGCCCTGCTCGCGCGAAATGCGCTCACTCTCGTCACCGAAGATCACCGCGTCACCGTCGAAGGCGATGCGCAGCTGACCGGCCGGGCGACCGGTATCGATCTGGTCGGCCGCCGCGGCGGCGGTTTCGCCAGGCGGCTTGGGCAGGATGGTCGCCGCCGCGATGCCATGGCGCAGCGCGCTGCGCACCGATTCCGGGTTGGCCGACAGGAACAGGTCGGTACCGAACGGCTTCACGTACGGCCAGGTCGGCTCGCCGGCGGTGAACGTCGCGCGGATGATGCCCAGGCCGTAGTGCTGGATCGAATTGAAGATGCGCAGGCCGGTATCGGCCGAATTGCGCGACAGCAGGATCACCTCGACCCGCGGATTCTCCGGGCTGGCGCCCTGGTTCAGCGCCAACAACTTGCGCACCACCGGGAAGGCCACGCCGGGCCCGAGGATATCGTCCTCGTGCTGGCGCTGGAATTCGGCATAGGCCGCCACGCCATCGCTCTCGAACAGCGCATGGCTTTCCTCGAGGTCGAACAGGGCGCGCGAGGTCACCGCGACGGTCAGCAAACGGGGGGAGTTGTCGCCCATCGGTGGGGGTCCTTCAAGCGGTCGGCGGGGCCGGCCGCCTATTGTCGTCAAAAAACGAACTGTTCGCTCAGGATCCGGTCTTCCAGGTTGTGCTCCGGGTCGAACAGCAGGGTCACGCGGCGGTCCTTCGACTCGCGGATGGTCACCTCGACCACGTCGCGGGTCTCGTGCGAATCCGCTGTGACGCTGACCGGGCGCTTGTACGGATCGAGCACGCGGAAACGCACTTCGGTGTCGGCCTTGAGAATCGCCCCGCGCCAGCGTCGCGGCCGGTACGGGGCCAACGGCGTCAGCGCGATGGTATGCGAGCCCAGCGGCAGCACAGGACCGTGTGCGGAATAGTTGTAGGCGGTGCTGCCGGCCGGGGTGGCCACCAGCACGCCGTCACCGATCAGTTCGGCCACGCGTTCCTGGCCGTTGAGGTCGATGCCGATATGCGCGGCCTGCCGGGTCTGGCGCAGCAGCGACACATCGTTGTAGGCCAGCGAACCGGTACTGGTGCCCGACTCGGTCAGCGCCACCATTTCCAGCGGGCGCAGGTTGGCCGGTTCGGCACGGGCAATGCGCGCCTGCACGTCGTCGTCGCCACGGTACTGGTTCATCAGGAAGCCGACGGTGCCCAGTTTCATGCCGAACACCGGCTTTCCCAGGTGCCCGTGCCGATGCAGGGTCTGCAGCATGAAACCGTCGCCGCCCAGCGGGCACAGCACGTCCGCCTGCTCCGGCGCGTGATCGCCATAGCGCGAGACCATCGCGGCGCGGGCCATCTGCGCGGGCTCGGTGGTGCTGGCCAGGAAAGCGATGCGGGGGGTGTCGCTCATCGGTGGATCCGGGGGGGGACTGGTGAAGAGCATAACCGAGCGCCGGGGGGTGGACCGCGCGGGGCGGATGACCGGCATATCCGCCGGGACACGCCGTAAACCCGTCCCTGGGGGCTCGATCGCGCCATCCATGGCGCTCACGGTCCCGGCGGATATGCCGGTCATCCACCTGACAGGTCGACGGCCGGCGTCGGGTCAGTGATCGCAGAAAAGCAGGCAGAAACAGAACGGCCCCGCTTTCGCGGGGCCGTTCCTCCAACTGCTGCAGATCAGGAGCCCCCCTGAGTCAGGGGGGCGCGCCAACGGCGCGGGGGTCTGGGAGCATGGTTGGCATGGGGCCCACGGTTTGCAGAGCAAACCGTGGGGCGTCAGCGCGAATGCGCTTACGCACCATGCGCGGCCAGCTGGCCCAGGCGCTGCACCGCGACCGAGACGGTCGGGTAGTCCAGGGTCTTCTGCTCGGCCAGTTCGGCCAGCATCGCCAGGGTGAAGCGCAGGCTGTTGTCATCGCGGCCCATCCATGCGGCAACCTTGGCTTCGGCACTACCACCCTTGGTGCCCAGCACCTGGCCCGCCAGGTTGCGGTGGTTGGCGGCCAGCTCGTCGCGCAGCACGCCACGTGCCACGGCGTGCCAACGGCCGTTGACCTCCAGCGCATCGACCTGCTCGAACAGCCACGGCAGCTGCAGGGCATCGCCCAGGCGGAAGTGGACCTTGGACACGTCCACCGGCTTCAGCTTGCGGGTACGGGCCAGTTCGATGATGTCGAACGCCGGCTCCAGGAAGTGCAGTTCGGCCAGCTGCTGCGCCAACGCGGACGGCAGGCCCTTTTCCTTCCACTCGGCCACCAGGGCTTCATAGGTCGGACGCTGCGAATCCGGCAGCACACCCGAGGCAACGCGGATGTCGTTGAACGGACCCTGGTAGCGGTTGACCGCTTCGGTGATGCCCGGCATCGCGCCCGGGCGCGACAGCAGCCAGCGCACGAACGAGCGCTGCAGCTTCCAGATCACTTCCAGTGCGTCGATCTGCACCGACTCCGGCACCTTGCCGTCGAGGGCATCGATCTGCGCCCACAGCGCGCGTGCATCCAGCGTTTCACGGCTGATGGTGTAGGCCTTGGCGACCTCGGCGATGGAACGGCCGGTATCTTCCTGCATGCGCATCAGGAAGGTGGCGCCCATGCGGTTGATGGTCTGGTTGGTCACGGCCGTGGCGATGATTTCGCGCTTCAGGCGGTGACGCTCCATTGCGTCGGCGTACTTCTTCTGCAGCGGGGTCGGGAAGTAGCGCTGCAGCTCCTTGGACAGGTACGGATCTTCCGGAATGTCCGAATCCAGCAGCTGGGCGAACGCCACCAGCTTGGAGTAGGACAGCAGCACCGACAGCTCCGGACGGGTCAGGCCCTGGCCGCGTGCCTTGCGCTGCGACAGCTCGGCATCGGACGGCAGGAACTCGATCTGGCGATCAAGCAGGCCCTGCTGCTCCAGGGTACGGATGAAGTGCTGCTTGGAACCCAGGCGCTTGACCGCCATCCGCTCCATCAGGCTCAGCGCCTGGTTCTGGCGGTAGTTGTCGTTGAGCACCAGCTCGGCGACTTCATCGGTCATCGAAGCCAGCAGCTTGTTGCGCTGCTCGACGGTCAGCTTCTTGGCCCGCACCACATCGTTGAGCAGGATCTTGATGTTGACTTCGTGGTCGGAGGTGTCGACACCGGCCGAGTTGTCGATGAAGTCGGTGTTGAGCAGCACGCCGGCCTGGGCGGCTTCGATGCGGCCCAGCTGGGTCATGCCCAGGTTGCCGCCCTCGCCCACCACCTTGCAGCGCAGCTCGCCACCGTTCACGCGCAGCGCGTTGTTGGCGCGGTCGCCGACATCGCTGTGCTGCTCGCTGGCGGCCTTGACGTAGGTACCGATGCCGCCGTTCCACAGCAGGTCGACCGGTGCCTTCAGGATCGCGCTCATCAGGTCGTTCGGCGACAGCGCCTTGACGTTCTCGTCCAGGCCCAGCACTTCACGCACCTGCGGGGTGATCTCGATCGACTTCAGGCTGCGCGGGTACACGCCGCCGCCCTTGCTGATCAGCTTGGCATCGTAGTCCGCCCAGCTCGAACGCGGCACGGTGAACAGGCGCTCACGTTCGACGAACGTGGTGGCTGCATCCGGGTTCGGGTCCAGGAAGATGTGGCGGTGATCGAACGCAGCGACCAGGCGGATGTGGCGCGACAGCAGCATGCCGTTGCCGAACACGTCGCCGGACATGTCGCCGACGCCGACCGCGGTGAAGTCCTGGCTCTGGCTGTCACGGCCCAGCGCACGGAAGTGGCGCTTGACCGACTCCCACGCACCGCGTGCGGTGATGCCCATGCCCTTGTGGTCGTAACCCACCGAACCACCAGAGGCGAACGCATCGCCCATCCAGAAGCCGTGCGCGATGGCCAGGCCGTTGGCAATGTCGGAGAAGGTCGCGGTGCCCTTGTCGGCAGCCACCACCAGGTACGGATCGTCCATGTCGTGTCGCACGACATCCACCGGCGGCACGATCTTGTTGTTGACGATGTTGTCGGTGATGTCCAGCAGGCCCTGGATGAACAGCTTGTAGCAGGCCACGCCGTTGGCGAAGATCGCGTCGCGGTCGCCGTTCACCGGCGGGGTCTTGGCGAAGAAGCCGCCCTTCGCGCCGACCGGCACGATGACGGTGTTCTTGACCATCTGCGCCTTGACCAGGCCCAGCACTTCGGTACGGAAGTCTTCGCGACGATCCGACCAGCGCAGGCCACCACGGGCGACCGCGCCGAAGCGCAGGTGGGTACCTTCCACGCGCGGGCCGTAGACGAAGATTTCGCGGTACGGGCGCGGCTTCGGCAGGTCCGGCACCAGCGCCGAATCGAACTTGAAGCTGATGACATGGCCGTGCTGGCCGTTGGCATCGGTCTGGTAGTAGCTGGTACGCAGGGTCGCGTCGATCACGCCCATGAACGAGCGCAGGATGCGGTCCTCGTCCAGGCTGGACACGCGGTCCATCAGCTTCAGCAGCGCATCGCGCGCGGCCTGCATCTGCGCGTCGCGGTCACCCTTGCGGGCGTCGACCACGGTCTTGAGCACCTTCAGGGTGGCGTCGTCGCCAGCAGCCAGCACATCGAAGTGGGCCTTCAGCTGGGCCTGGCCGGCGGCGATATCGTCCTTGCTCTCCTGGCCGGTAGCCGGATCGAAGCGTGCTTCGAACAGCTCGACCAGCAGGCGGGCCAGCAGCGGGTAGCGCGCGAAGGTGCCTTCCACGTAGGCCTGCGAGAATGGCACACCGGTCTGCAGCAGGTACTTGCAGTAGCCACGCAGCATGGCGACCTGGCGCCAGTGCAGGCCAGCGGCCAGTACCAGGCGGTTGAAGCCGTCGTTCTCGGCATCGCCGTGCCAGACGCGGGCGAAGGTCTCGCCGAAGGCTTCATCGACGCTGGCGGCATCGATCGCGCCGGCGGTCGACTCGACCTCGAAGTCCTGCACATACACCGGCGCGTTGTCGACCGACAGGCGGTACGGACGCTCGGCGATCACGCGCAGGCCCATGTTTTCCATCATCGGCAGCGCGTCCGACAGCGGGATGTCATCCAGCTGGCGATACAGCTTCAGGCGCAGGCCATCACCAGATTCACGCGGCACCGCCTGCAGGCTCAGGCGCAGGTCGTCCGGGCCGGTCAGGGCATCGAGCTGGCTGACATCGTTGGCGGCAACGGCGGTGCTGTTGTCTTCGATGTAGCCGGCCGGCAGTGCCCTGCCGATGCGGGCAGCGATGCGCAGGCCTTCGGTTTCGCCATGGCGGGTCACCAGCGCTTCGCGCAGGTCGTCCTGCCAGTTGCGCAGCACCTGGGCCAGCTTCTGCTCCAGTTCGGCGGTATCGACGTCCAGCATTTCGCCCGGCTTCGGGCGCACGATCAGGTGCACCTGGGCCAGCGGCGATTCGCCCAGCACCACCGAGCTGTCCACGTACTCGCCGTGCAGCGCGTCCTTCAGCATCGCTTCGATGCGCAGGCGCACGTCGGTGTTGAAGCGCTCACGCGGCAGGTAGACCAGCGCGGAGATGAAACGGCTGTACTTGTCGCGGCGCAGGAACAGGCGGCTGCGCACGCGCTCCTGCAGGCCCAGCACGCCCATGGCAGTGCGGAACAGTTCGTCCTCGCTGGACTGGAACAGTTCTTCGCGCGGCAGGGTTTCCAGGATGTGGCGCAGGGCCTTGCCGCTGTGGCTGGCCGAGGCCAGGCCCGACTGCTTCATCACGTGCTCGTGGCGCTGGCGCACCAGCGGGATTTCCCACGGGCGACGGTTGTAGGCGCTGGAGGTGAACAGGCCGAGGAAGCGCTGCTCGCCGATGATCTTGCCCTTGGCGTCGAATTCCAGCACGCCGATGTAGTCCATGTAGCCGGCGCGGTGCACGCGCGAACGGGCATTGGTCTTGGTCAGGATCAGCGCGTCCTTCAGCCCGGACGTGGTGTTCAGGCCCTGCGCGGCCAGGGTCTTGACCGGACGTGCGGCGGACTTGTCCTTGCCGCGCATCAGGCCCAGGCCGGTGTCGTTCAGCGGCGCCAGCACCTCTTCCTTGCCCTGCTTCTCGACGCGGTACTCGCGGTAGCCGAAGAAGGTGAAGTGGTTGTCGGCGGCCCAGCGCAGGAATTCCTGTGCTTCCTTGCGCGACGCGTCGTCGACCGGCAGCTGGCGGCTGCCCAGGTCGTCGGCCAGCGCCAGCGCCTTGTCCTTCATCGGCTGCCAGTCGCGCACGATCGCACGCACTTCGTCCAGCGCCTTGCTGATGGCCTGCTCGATGGCCGCCATGGCTTCGGCCGGCTGGCGGTCGATCTCCAGCAGCATCACCGACTCGGCATCACCCTCGCCGACCTTGACCAGCTTGCCGGCCTTGTCGCGGGTGAAGCGCAGCACCGGGTGGCCCAGCACGTGGACGCCCACGCCCTGTTCGGCCAGCGACATGGTGACGGTGTCGACCAGGAACGGCATGTCGTCGTTGACGATCTGCAGCACGGTGTGCGGCGATTCCCAACCGTTGGCCTTCGCGGTCGGATTGAACACGCGGACGTTGGCCTTGCCGGCCTTGCGGGCACGGGCGAATTCCAGCGTCTCAGCCGCGAGAGCGGCCCACTCTTCAGCGCTGTGGTGCGGGAACTCGTCCGACTCCATGCGCTTGTAGAAGTCAGTGGCGAAGGCCACCGCTTCGGCCTGTGGGGCCGCGGGGTAACGCTTGCGCAATGCCGTGTACACCGGCTCCAGGGAGAAACCAGCGGTCACTGCGACCTCCGACTCTGCTGGTTTGGTCTTGTTTTTCACGGTCTTGGCTGCGGTTTTTTGCGGTTTCATGGCAGAGCGATGCGCTTGCTCAGTTGGGAAAATGAAATTGTAGCCCTACCGCACGAAAAGGCCTTGCTGCAGGACGGAATAACCAGATTCGGGTTTGCTGCGGTTTAGACGCCTATTCAGTTCGCACCGGTATGGTGCTGGTGCGCGCTTCAGCACTGCCGACAGGATCGGCAAAGCGTGTTACCGGAAGACACACGCGGCGACGCCGATTCGATTCCACAATCCTGAACTGGACGGTATAGTCCACCGCGTGAACCCGGCCTACCTCCCCGTTGCCCTCGACGCACGCGATGAGCGCGTGTTCGATGCCGTGCGCGAGCTGTTGGCCCAGCAGGGCATGCAGATGAGCATGGACGCGGTGGCCCAGCATGCCGGCTGCTCCAAGCAGACCCTGTACTCGCGCTACGGCAACAAGCAGGAACTGCTGCGCCGGGTGATGCAGCGCCATGTCGGCCACGCTACCGGAGCCATGGTTCGTGCACTCCGCACTGACGACCTGCGTGCCAGCCTGCTCCAGTTCGCCACCGACTTCCTGGAGCATTTCAACCAACCGCACGTAGGGCAGGCCTGTCGGCTGATCGCCGCCGACGCGGCCCAGTTTCCCGAAGAGGCGCGTACGCTGTACCGGCATGGCGCCGGCGCGCTGACGCTTCATCTTGCTGAATGGATTGAAACCGTTTGCATGCGTGGCCAGCTCCGGCATGACGACTCGCACTTCATGGCCGAACTGCTGCTGAGCATGATCGCCGGTCAGGATTTCGACAAACAGCGTTTCCATACCCCCCATCGTGATGACGCGCAGCTGCGTCGGCGCTGGGCAGAGTTCTCCGTCGACAGCTTCCTGCGCGCCTTCGCGCCTCAGCCGTCGGCGGCCCCGTCTTCAAACCAACCCCGGAGTTCCTCCTGATGACCGCCCCACTCCGCACCCTTGCCTTGACGTGCGCCGTTGCTGTCGCGCTGGCTGCCTGCAAGAAGCCGGAACAGCAGACGCCCCCGCCGCCGGAGGTGGGCGTGATCGACGCCAAGCCGCAGACCCTGCCGCTGCAGCGTGAGCTGGTCGGCCGCCTGTCGCCGTTCCGCAGCGCCGACGTGCGTGCGCGCGTTCCGGGCGTACTGCTCAAGCGCGTCTACCAGGAAGGCTCGCAGGTCAAGCAGGGCCAGCCCCTGTTCCTGATCGACCCGGCGCCGCTGCGTGCTTCGCTCAATGCCTCCGAGGCCCAGCTGGCCTCGGCCCGCGCGACCTACGCCAACGCCAAGGTCGCCGCCGACCGCGCGCGTTCGCTGGCGCCGCAGCAGTTCGTCTCCAAGTCCGACCTGGACAACGCCGAATCGGCCGAGCGCACCGCGCTGGCCGCGGTCAAGCAGGCCGAAGCGGCGGTGACCTCTTCGCGCATCAGCCTGGGTTATACCGAAGTGACCGCGCCGATCAGCGGTGTGGCCAACAAGCAGCAGGTCACCGAAGGCGCGCTGGTCGGCCAGGGCGATGTGACCCTGCTGACCACCGTCGACCAGCTCGACCCGCTGTACGTGAACTTCTCGCTGAGCGTGGACGAGTTGACCCAGCTGCGCGCGCAGCAGGCCAAGGGTGCGCTGGCGCTGTCCGGTGACGGCAAGGCCACGGTCAACGTCAAGCTGGCCGACGGCAGCACCTACAGCGAGCCGGGCACGCTGGACTTCTCTTCGACCACGGTCGACCCGGCCACCGGCGCGGTGTCGCTGCGTGCGCTGCTGCCGAACCCGCAGCAGATCCTGCTGCCCGGCGCCTTCGTCAGCTTCCAGGCCAACCTCGGCGAGCGCAACAACGCCTACCTGGTGCCGCAGCAGGCGCTGCTGCGCGACACCACCGGCGGCTACGTGATGGTGGTCGGTGCCGACGGCAAGGTGGTGCGCAAGAACGTGAAGACCGATGGCGCGCAGAACGGCAACTGGCTGGTCAGCGACGGCCTGGCCGCCGGTGACAAGGTGATCGTGGCCGGCGTGCAGAAGGTCAAGGAAGGTGCACCGGCGGTGGCCAAGCCGTGGACCCCGGGGCAGGACGCCAACGGCAAGCCTGCCGCAGGCGGCGCCGCTCCGGCGGGCGCAGCACCGGCCGCAGGCAAGGCACCGGCCGACGCGGCCAAGCCCGAGCAGGCCGATGCGGCCAAGCCGGCCGCCAACGATTCGAACAAGCAGTAACGGGAACCTTCCGTCATGCCTAAATTTTTCATCGAACATCCAGTCTTCGCCTGGGTGGTTGCGATCCTGATCTCGCTCAGCGGCGTGATCGCGATCCTCAACCTGGGCGTGGAGTCCTATCCCAACATTGCCCCGCCGCAGGTCACCGTCTCGGCGACCTACCCGGGCGCCAGTGCGGACACCACCGAGAAATCGGTCACCCAGGTGATCGAGCAGCAGCTGACCGGTATCGATCACCTGCTGTACTTCAGCTCCTCGTCCGCCTCCAACGGCCGTGCGCAGATCACCCTGACCTTCGAGACCGGTACCGATCCGGACATCGCCCAGGTGCAGGTGCAGAACAAGGTCTCGCTGGCCACGCCACGCCTGCCTTCGGAAGTGACCCAGCAGGGCGTGGTGGTGGCCAAGGCCAACGCCGGCTTCCTGATGGTGATCGCGCTGCAGTCCGATACGCCGGCCATCAACCGTGACGCCCTGAACGACATCGTCGGCTCGCGCGTGCTCGACCAGGTCTCGCGTATTCCCGGCGTCGGCAGCACCCAGCAGTTCGGTTCCGAGTACGCCATGAACATCTGGCTCAACCCGGAGAAGATGCAGGGTTATGGCCTGTCGGCCAGCCAGGTGCTGGCGGCGGTGCGCGCGCAGAACGTGCAGTTCGCCGCCGGTGCGCTGGGTTCGGACCCGTCGCCGGAAGGCCAGCACTTCACCGCCACGGTCTCGGCTGAAGGCCGCTTCAGTTCGCCGCAGGAGTTCGAGAACATCATCCTGCGGGCAAATCCGGACGGTTCGCGGGTGCTGATGAAGGACATCGCCCGCGTTGCCTTCGGTGCCAACAACTACGGTTTCGACACCCAGTACAACGGCAAGCCGACCGGTGCCTTCGCCATCCAGCTGCTGCCGGGCGCCAACGCCCTGAACGTGGCCGATGCGGTGCGCGCCAAGATGGACGAGCTGCAGCCCAGCTTCCCGTCCGGGGTGACCTGGTTCTCGCCGTACGACAGCACCACCTTCGTCAAGATCTCCATCCAGGAAGTGGTCAAGACACTGTTTGAAGCAGTGTTCCTGGTGTTCCTGGTGATGCTGATCTTCCTGCAGAACTTCCGCGCCACCCTGATCCCGACCCTGGTCATCCCGGTGGCCCTGCTCGGCACCTTCCTGGGCATGTGGATGATCGGCTTCACGATCAACCAGCTGACCCTGTTCGCGATGGTGCTGGCGATCGGCATCGTGGTCGATGACGCGATCGTGGTGATCGAGAACGTCGAACGCATCATGACCGAGGAAGGCCTGGCGCCGAAGCCGGCCACGCAGAAGGCGATGACCCAGATCACCGGCGCGGTGGTGGCGATCACCGTCGTACTGGCTGCGGTGTTCATCCCGTCCGCCCTGCAGGGCGGCGCCGCCGGTGAGATCTACAAGCAGTTCGCGCTGACCATCGCCATCTCGATGGCGTTCTCGGCGTTCCTGGCTCTGGGCTTCACCCCGGCGCTGTGCGCGACCTTCCTCAAGCCGACGCACAACGACAACCCGAACATCATCTACCGCACCTTCAACAAGTACTACGACAAGATCAGCCATACCTATGTGGGGCACATCACTTCGGCGGTGCGCCATGCACCGCGCTGGATGATCCTGTTCGTGGTGCTGACCGCACTGTGCGGCTTCCTGTTCACCCGCATGCCGGGCAGCTTCCTGCCGGAAGAAGACCAGGGCTATGCGCTGGCGATCGTGCAGCTGCCGCCGGGCTCGACCAAGGGCCAGACCAACGAAGTGTTCGCGCAGATGCGTGGCATCCTGGAAAAGCAGGATGGCTATGAAGGCATGCTGCAGGTGGCCGGTTTCAGCTTCGTCGGTTCCGGCGAAAACGTGGGCATGGGCTTCATCCGCCTGAAGCCGTGGGAGGAACGCAAGTTCACCGCGCCCGAGTTCATCCAGAACATGAACGGCGCGTTCTACGGCATCAAGGAGGCGCAGATCTTCGTGGTCAACCTGCCCACCGTGCAGGGCCTCGGCCAGTTCGGCGGCTTCGACATGTGGCTGCAGGACCGCAGCGGTGCCGGCTACGAGCAGCTGACCCAGGCGCGCAACATCCTGCTTGGCCAGGCTGCGCAGAAGCCCGACCATCTGGTGGGCGTACGCCCGAACGGCCTGGAAAACGCCCCGCAGCTGCAGCTGCATGTCGACCGCGTGCAGGCGCAGTCGATGGGCATGTCGGTGTCGGACGTGTACAGCACCATCCAGCTGATGCTGGCCCCGGTGTACGTGAACGACTTCTTCTACGAAGGCCGCATCAAGCGCGTGACCATGCAGGCCGATGGTCCGTACCGCACCGGCCAGGAGTCGCTGAAGAGCTTCTACAGCCCGTCCAGCCTGACCACGAATGCCGACGGCACCAATGCGATGATCCCGCTCAATACGGTGGTCAAGTCCGAATGGGTGTCGGCACCGCCGTCGCTGAGCCGCTACAACGGCTACTCGGCGATCAACATCGTCGGCTCGCAGGCACCGGGCACCAGCTCGGGTGAGGCGATGCAGACCATGGAAGGCATCGTCAACGACGATCTGCCGGCTGGCTTCGGCTACGACTGGTCGGGCATGTCCTACCAGGAAATCCTGGCCGGCAACGCGGCGACGCTGCTGCTGGTGCTGTCGATCGTGGTGGTGTTCCTGTGCCTGGCCGCGTTGTATGAAAGCTGGTCGATCCCGGTGGCGGTGCTGTTGGTGGTGCCGCTGGGCGTGCTTGGCGCCCTCGGCCTGTCGATGCTGCGTGGCCTGCCGAACGATCTGTTCTTCAAGATCGGCCTGATCACCGTGATCGGCCTGGCCGCGAAGAACGCGATCCTGATCGTCGAGTTCGCGGTGGAGCAGCGCGCAGCAGGCAAGACCCTTCGCGATGCCACCATCGAGGCGGCACGCCTGCGTTTCCGACCGATCCTGATGACCTCGTTCGCGTTCATCATGGGCGTGATCCCGATGGCGATCTCCACGGGCGCCGGCGCCAATTCCCGCCACGCCATCGGTACCGGCGTGATCGGCGGCATGCTGTTCGCCACCCTGCTCGGCCTGCTGATGATCCCGGTGTTCTTCGTGGTCGTGCGCCGCATGCTGGGTGACAAGCTGGATGAGTCCTCCAAGGAATTCATGGAGCGCCAGCGTGACGCGGAAGCCGCGCATCGTCCGGATCGTTGATCCGGTAGTGAGTTGAAACGAAAAGGCCCCGGAGCGATCCGGGGCCTTTTCATTCGTGCCATGAAGCCGGTAGTCGCCAACCTTGGTTGGCGCCGTTGGATCCATGCCAACCAAGGTTGGCGCATGCCAAGCCGGCGTCTCAGCGCAGCAGTGCAACCACCACGCACACCACCACGAGAGCCAATGCAGCCCATTGCATCGGCACAAAGAAGAAATGATGAGGTGCAGCCATACCCTTCTGCCGGGGCGCACGGTTGAGCCACAGACCCAGCAATACGTTCACCGCTGCGCCGATGCCTGCACCCAACAGAACCTGGGGCAGCGGCGTGTTGCCCCTGGAGCCTTCATGCGGAAAGAAGTACGCCAGCAGCAGGATGGCTGCAATCGGCGTCACCAGCGTCATGAATCCCCAACCTCGATAGATCATCTTTGCAGACCGCGTAAAAGCCGGCTTGCATTGGACCAGATCGGGTATCGCTCGGCCAAGAAGACCGTGTATCCACGCATGGCGTGGATCTACTGGCCGCGCCGCCGTTGCAGCGGCGCGACCGGTCGAACTCAGCGCAGCCCGGTCTCGTTGCGGGCGATCACCAGGCGCTGGATTTCCGAGGTGCCCTCGTAGATCTCGGTGATCTTGGCATCACGGAAGTAGCGCTCCAGCGGCATTTCCTTCGAATACCCCATGCCGCCATGAATCTGCACGGCCTGGTGGGTGATCCACATCGCCGCTTCCGAGGCGGTCAGCTTGGCCACCGCTGCTTCCGTGCTGAAGCGCTTGCCCTGGCCCTTCACCCACGCCGCGCGCAGGGTCAGCAGCAGCGCCGCGTCCAGCTTGCACTTCATGTCGGCGATCTTGGCCTGGGTCATCTGGAAGGTACCGATGGCCGCGCCGAACGCCTTGCGCTCCTTCACGTACTCCAGGGTCGCTTCATAGGCGGCACGGGCGATGCCGATGGCCTGCGAGGCGATACCGATGCGGCCAGCATCGAGCACGCTCATGGCGATCTTGAAGCCCTCGCCTTCCTGGCCCAGCACGTCTTCAGCCTGCGCCACGTAGTCGTTGAACTCGATCTCGCAGGTGGCCGAAGCGCGGATGCCGAGCTTCGGCTCCGTCTTGCCGCGACCGAAGCCCGCCTTGTCGGTATCGATGATGAAGGCGGTGATGCCGCGCGCGCCCTTGTCCGGCTCGCTCATTGCGAACAGCACGATGTACTTGGCCACCGGGCCGGAGGTGATCCAGCTCTTCTTGCCGTTGATGACGAAGGTGCCATCGGCCTGCTTCACTGCGCGGCAACGCATGGCGGTGGCGTCCGAACCGGACTGCGGCTCGGTCAGCGCGAACGCGCCGATGGCCTCGCCTTCGGCGATGGCACGCACGTAGGTCTGCTTCTGTTCCTCGGTACCGTGGGTGAGGATGCCGTTGCAGAACAGCGAGTTGTTGACCGACATGATGGTCGAATGGGCTGCGTCGGCGGCGGCGACCTCCACCATCGCCAACACGTACGCCACCGGGTCCATGCCCGCGCCACCGTATTCGGTCGGCACTTCGATGCCCATCAGGCCGTTTTCGCCCAGCAGGCGGATGTTGTCCAGCGGGAACTCGCCGGTGCGGTCATGGTGCTCCGCGCTGGGGGCGATCTTTTCCTGCGCGATGCGCCGCGCCACGTCCTGCAGCATCAACTGCTCTTCAGTAAAGCTGAAATCCACAACACCCTCCCGGGTACATGAAGTTATGGGCCGCGCAGCGCGCGCCCAGGTGCCTCGATTGTACCGGGGCCCGCCAGTTTCCGTACGCCAGCGACTTGACCGCGGCAGGCCTTCTCAGCGAATATATCTCTATATCGCGATAGGTAGATATTTATGGATCTGGAAGACTGGTCGACCCGCCTAAAGGTGTTCGCCGATGCCACCCGCGTGCGCCTGCTGGCGCTGCTGGAGCAGGAGGAACTGACCGTGGCCGAACTGTCGGCGATCACCCGGCTGGCACAGCCGCGGGTGTCCACCCACCTGGCGCGCCTGAAGGAAGCCGGCCTGGTCCGCGACCGCCGTGCGGGCGTGTCGGCCTATTACCGCTTCGACGAGGCCCAGTTGGACCCGGCGCAGCGTGCATTGTGGCATGCCTTGAGCAATGGAAGCGACGACCCGTTGCTGCGGCAGGACGCTGAACGTGTCGCCGCCGTGCTGGCCCACCGTGCCTCCGACCAGAACTGGGCCGACAGCGTGGCCGGCGACATGGAGCGCCACTATTCTCCCGGCCGCACCTGGGAGGCGCTGGCGCGCACGGCGCTGCCCCTGCTGGAGACCGGCGACGTGCTGGATATCGCCTCCGGTGACGGCGTGCTGGCCGAACTCGTCGCCCCGCATGCCAAGCGCTACATCTGCATCGATACCAGCGCGCGCGTGGTTGCCGCCGCCAGCGAGCGCCTGCGCCGCCTGCCCAATGTGGAAGTGCGCGAGGGCGACATGCATGCGCTGCCGTTCAAGGACGGCAGCTTCGACCTGGTGGTGCTGATGCATGCGCTGACCTACGCCAGCAAACCGGCGCAGGCGGTGACCGAAGCCGCACGCGTGCTGCGCCCTGGCGGCCGCCTGCTGCTGTGCAGCCTGGCCCGCCACGAGCACAAGGCGGCGGTGGAGGCCTACGGCCACGTCAACCTCGGCTTCAGCGACAAGGAGCTGCGCAGGTTCGTCGACAAGGCCGGCCTGCAGGTGTCCAGCCTGGAGACGGTCACCCGCGAAAAGCGTCCGCCGCACTTCGAAGTGATTTCACTGATCGCCAACAAGCCCTGAGCCCGAGATCGCCATGCCTGCCCTGCCCTGGTTGCATCCTGATCGTGCCAACGCCCTGCTCGACGCCCTGCGCGAGCGGATCCTGATCATCGACGGCGCGATGGGCACCATGATCCAGCGCCATGGCCTGCAGGAAGATGACTACCGCGGCGAGCGATTCGCCGGCGGCTACGATCATGTGCATGGCCCCGCTTGCGACCACGCCGTGCAGGAAGGGCATGACCTGAAGGGCAACAACGATCTGCTGCTGCTGACCCGGCCGCAGATCGTCGCCGACATCCATACCGCCTACCTGGAAGCGGGCGCGGATCTGGTCGAGACCAACACGTTCAACGCCACGTCGGTCAGCCAGGCCGACTACCACCTCGAACATCTGGTGTACGAGTTGAACAAGGCTGGCGCAGCGGTGGCACGCACCTGCTGCGATACAGTAGCCGCAACCACACCAGGCAAGCCACGCTTCGTGATCGGGGTGATCGGCCCGACCAGCCGCACCGCCTCGATCAGTCCCGACGTCAACGATCCGGGCTTTCGCAACACCAGCTTCGACGAGCTTCGCGACACGTACCGCGAAGCCATTGACGGCCTGATCGACGGCGGCGCCGACACCATCATGGTCGAGACCATCTTCGACACGCTCAATGCCAAGGCCGCGCTGTATGCACTGGAGGAGGCCTTCGATGCACGCGGCGCAAGGTTGCCCGTGATGATCTCCGGCACCATCACTGATGCCTCGGGACGCACGCTGTCCGGGCAGACCGCCGAGGCCTTCCACGCGTCGCTCGCGCATGCGCGCCCATTGTCGATCGGCCTGAACTGCGCACTGGGTGCCGATGCGATGCGCCCGCACGTGGAAACCCTTGCGCAGGTCGCCGACTGCTACGTCAGCGCGCACCCCAACGCAGGCCTGCCCAATGCCTTCGGCGAGTATGACGAGACGCCCGAGGACATGGCCAGCACCCTGCGCGGTTTCGCCGAGGATGGCCTGTTGAACCTGGTCGGTGGCTGCTGTGGCTCCACCCCTGACCATATCCGCGCAATCGCCGAGGCCGTGGCCGGGCTGCCGCCGCGCGCCCTGCCCGGTATCCAGGAGCAGGCCGCATGAATGTCGCCGCCACCGTTCCGCACTTCCCGCCCTATTGCTGTTGAGCTGACGCCTGCCATGACGCCTGTCCGCCCTACCCGCCTGTCCGGCCTGGAACCTCTGGTCATCACTCCGGACCTTCTGTTCATCAACGTCGGCGAGCGCACCAACGTCACCGGCAGCGCGCAGTTCCGCAAGCTGGTCAAGGAAGGCCGCTACGAAGAAGCGGTGGACGTGGCCCGCCAGCAGGTGGCCAGCGGCGCGCAGATCCTCGACGTCAACATGGACGAGGGCCTGATCGATTCGGAAGCGGCGATGACCCGCTACCTCAACCTGATCATGTCCGAGCCGGACATCGCCCGTATTCCGGTGATGGTCGACTCCTCCAAGTGGAGCGTGATCGAGGCCGGCCTGAAGTGCCTGCAGGGCAAGAGCGTGGTCAATTCGATCTCGCTGAAGGAAGGCGAGGCGCTGTTCCGCGAACACGCGCGCAAGGTGCTGCGCTACGGTGCTGCCGCGGTGGTGATGGCATTCGACGAAAGCGGCCAGGCTGACACCTGCGCACGCAAGGTCGAGATCTGCACCCGCGCCTACCGCATCCTGGTCGACGAGATCGGCTTCCCACCGCAGGACATCATCTTCGACCCGAACATCTTCGCCGTCGCCACCGGCATCGAAGAGCACGACAACTATGCGGTGGACTTCATCGAAGCCACCCGCATCATCAAGCAGACGCTGCCGCACTGCCATGTGTCCGGCGGTGTTTCCAACGTCTCGTTCTCGTTCCGCGGCAACGAAACGGTGCGCCAGGCCATCCACTCGGTGTTCCTGTACCACGCCATTGCCGCCGGCATGGACATGGGCATCGTCAACGCCGGCGCCATGCCGATCTACGACGAACTGGAACCGGAACTGCGAGAGCGCGTGGAGGATGTGATCCTCAACCGCCGCAGCGATGCCACCGAGCGCCTGCTGGAAATCGCCGAGCGCTACAAGGGCAAGAAGGGCGCGGCGAAGACCGAAGACCTCGCCTGGCGCGAGAAGCCGGTGGCGCAGCGCCTGGCGCACGCGCTGGTGCACGGCCTGGATGCCTTCGTGGAAGAAGACACCGAACTGGCCCGGCAGGCGTCCAGCCGCCCGCTGGACGTGATCGAAGGTCCGTTGATGGATGGCATGAACGTGGTCGGCGACCTGTTCGGCGCCGGCAAGATGTTCCTGCCGCAGGTGGTGAAATCCGCGCGCGTGATGAAGAAGGCCGTGGCCTACCTGCTGCCCTACATCGAGGCCGAGAAGGCGCGCAGTGGCGACACCGCCAAGAGCAACGGCAAGATCATCATGGCCACGGTGAAGGGTGATGTGCATGACATCGGCAAGAACATCGTAGGCGTAGTCCTGGCCTGCAACAACTTCGAGGTGGTCGACCTTGGCGTGATGGTGCCGGCGCAGAAGATCCTCGATGCCGCGCGCGAGCACAACGCCGACCTGATCGGCCTGTCCGGCCTGATCACTCCATCACTGGAAGAGATGAGCCACGTGGCCCGGGAGATGCAGCGCCAGGGCTTCGACCTGCCGCTGCTGATCGGTGGAGCGACCACCTCGCGCGCGCACACAGCGCTGAAGATCGACCCACATTACAAGGCGCCCACGGTGTGGGTGAAGGACGCCTCGCGCGCGGTCGGCGTGGCCCAGTCGCTGATCTCGCGTGACCTGCGCGAGGCCTTCGTAGCCGCCAACGAGGCCGACTATGCCGAGATCCGCGCGCGCCATCGCAACCGTGGCGATGCCAAGCGCCTGGTTTCGCTGGAACACGCGCGTGGGCAGAAATTCCAGGGCGGCTGGGACACCTACACGCCGCCGGCACCGAACCAGCCCGGCCTGCACGTATTTGACGACTACCCGCTGGCCGAACTGGTCGACTACATCGACTGGACGCCGTTCTTCCAGGCCTGGGAGCTGGCCGGCAAGTTCCCGGCCATCCTCACCGACGAAATCGTCGGCACCCAGGCCAGCGATCTGTACAGGGACGCCCGCGCGATGCTTGAGCGCATCGTCAATGAGAAATGGCTGACCGCCAAGGCCGTGTTCGGCCTGTGGCCGGCCAACAGCATCGGCGACGACGTGCGCGTGCAGCACCCGCAGGGCGAAACCACCCTGCACTTCCTGCGCCAGCAGGTGGACAAGCCGGCCGAGCGCCCGGATTTCTGCCTGGCCGATTTCATCGCCCCGGCCGACAGCGGCAAGCAGGACTGGATCGGCGCCTTCGCCGTCACTGCCGGCATCGGCATCGACGCGCACGTAGCGCGCTTCGAAGCCGACCACGATGACTACAACGCGATCCTGCTGAAGGCCCTCGCCGATCGCTTCGCCGAAGCGCTGGCCGAGCGCCTGCACCAGCGCGTGCGCATCGATTTCTGGGGCTACGACCATGCCGAGACACTAGACAACGAGGCACTGATCGACGAGCAGTACAGCGGCATCCGCCCGGCACCGGGTTACCCCGCCTGCCCGGAGCACAGCGAGAAGCGCCGCCTGTTCGACCTGCTGCAGGCCGAAGCCAACGCCGGCATGGAACTGACCGAGAGCTTCGCGATGCTGCCTACGGCGGCCGTTTCGGGTTATTACTTCAGCCATCCGCAGAGCCAGTACTTCGTGGTCGGCCGCCTCAGCCGCGAGCAGGTCAGCGACTACGCCCGCCGCAAGGGCGTGGACCGCGCCCAGGCCGAGCGCTGGCTGGCCTCCAACCTAGACTACGACCCCGAATGACACAAAAAGGGGACGGAGGGGATTAAGTCGTTTGTGCCCAAAACGACTTAATCCCCTCCGTCCCCTTTTCGCTTCATCATTGCGCTGGGCTTTGACGGTTTCTCGTCCGGTGTCGTTTGCCCTGGTCGGCGCACTGCTGTGCTTCTTCGCACCGAGCCTGCCACTGATCCGCGCACGCCGGAGCCGCTTCAAGGCCTGACGCCGGCGCGGTCCTACTGCTGCAGCAGTACCTGCTGCAGCGACGGCAGCAGCACACGGTTGCCATGCGCGCTGAGGTGATCGCCATCGAAGAACAACGGCCGGCCATCGCGCTGCGCCGGGCACAGCACGTCATCACACAGCACCCGCATCGGATCCCACAGCACACCCCCTGGCAGGCCATCGACCACCTGCTGCAGGCTGCCCAGCATCGGCGCACGCAGCGTTTCCATCGCCTCACGCGTGCTGTCCAGGCCGTTGCGGCAGACCTCGTTGCGTGAATTGAAGCGGTCAGAGCAGCGATACGGCGGCGCCGGCAGCACCGGTTTGGGCGCCTCCAGCACAATTCGCACACCGCGCTCGGCCAACGGTTTCCACTGGGTGATCGCCTCGGCCACTTCGGCCTCGCGTCCTGCAGTGGCTTCCGGGGTCAGCTCGCCCGCCAGCTGCGCCTGCGCATCGAACAATACGAACTGATCGGACAAGCGCGGTATCCGCAGCGACACCAGCACCACGGCATCACCTGGCTGCGCACGCTGCGTGACATCGGCGAGCATCGCTGCGTCGAAATCACTGCAACCGGCACCCGCGCCGCGCCACTTCTGCAGGCTCACCTGCGGGCATCCACCACGACCGTAGAGAATCACCTCCGAGCCACTCTCAAGCGCCAGCCGCTGCAGCAGCTCGATGTAGGCCATTGCATGCGAATCGCCAGCAACGAACACCTGCTTCGGCGCACCGGCAGGCACCGGCCGATCGCAGTCACCACGCGCATAGGTCCGCATGCTGCCACCTTCGAAGCGTCGCTTGGTGGTCACCAGGCTGCAGTCGGGATAGTCGCCTGCCACGCTCTTGCCGTTGGGATACCAGTCGCCGGGATGCCGACTGACCGTGCTCAGTGATATCCGCGGTGCCTGCAGGTACAGCAGCGTCTGGGTGCCGGCCGCGACCAGCAGCACAACCGAACCTGCCAGCACCCAGCGACCCGGGCGCAGACGCTGCGCCAAGGGGCCCCGGAACGGTTGCTCCACCCAGCGCCACGACAACCACGACAGCAGCAGCACCAGCGCCATCGCAGCGCTCATCTGCAGGGGTGTCTGCAGGCCCACCGTCCAGCGCATCAGCACGAATACCGGCCAGTGCCACAGATACAGCGAGTACGACAGCAGGCCGATGGAGCGCATCGGCCTGCTGGCCAACAGGCGTGCCACCCAGGACCGGGGATGATGATGCAGCGCCCACAGCAGGCCTGCCGCCGCAAGGGTCGGCAGCAGGCCATCAGGCCACGGCGAACGTCCGGCCCGTGCGGTCCACAATGCCCAGCACAGCAAGGCCAGCGCCACCATCGCGAGCAGCGAGAACACGGGCGCAGCGCGCTTCAGTGCAATCGTCGTCACCGCATCCACTGGCTGGCGAACATGCAGCAGCTGGAACAGCAGTACGCCAACACCCAGTTGCCACAGCCGCGTAGTGGTGGCGTAGAACGCCCACGATGGCGGCGCCTCGCGCAGGCCCAGCACCGTCGCATGCAGCAGCGACGCCGCGCTGACCACGGCAAACAGGCCAAGGCTGATCCAACGCCCGCGCACGCCGCGCGCCCAGGCCAGGAACAGCAGCGGGAACAGCAGGTAGAACTGTTCCTCCACGCCCAGCGACCAGGTATGGGTATAGGGATTGAATTCGGCCTTGGGCGCGAAATAGTCGTTGCCGATCAGCGCCAGCACCCAGTTGCTGAAGCCGAAGAATGCCATCAGCCCGGTCTTGTCACTGGCCTCGCTGAGCCAGGACTCGGGAATGAACAGCACGCTGCCGACGGCGGTCAACAGCAGGCAGCTGATCAGCGCAGGTGCGATGCGGCGGATGCGACGCGAATAGAAGCGCAGCATCGACTGCCACAGCGACAACGGCGGCAGCCGGTGCACCGACGCGCTGACCACGAACCCGGAAATGACGAAGAACACGTCTACGCCGGTGAACCCGCCCGGCAACCAGGCCGGGTCCAGGTGGAACACGATGACGGCCAGCACGGCAATCGCGCGCAGGCCGTCAATGTGCGGCACGTAGCCGCGGCTTGGATCAGCGGTCATCCCTTCCCCCCAACCGCGGAGGCAGTGCCGTCCGCGGTGGTTGCGCCTTTACCAGACCAGGTCGTCCGGCACCTGGTACTGCGGATCCGCATACGGATCTTCCTCGGCCGGCGCATTCGGATCGACCTTCAGCGCCACCGAGGCGGCGAACACCGCCTCGGACTGTGCCAGCACTTCGGCAGTCACCAGCAGGTAACGGCCATTGAGCTGGACCACGCCCAGCTCACCGGCATTGAGCGCGGTCAGCTGTTCGGCAGTCACATAGATGCGCTTGATCTTGCCGCCATACGGGAAGTGGCGGGCGATGTCCGCTGCCTCGGCGTTGAGGCTCTTGTCCTTCAGCAGTTCTTCCAGCTTGGCCTTCGCCTCGCGGCGCATGCGTGCTTCTTCCTGCTTCAGGCGCTCGGTCTCGATGCGCTCTTCCTTCTCCCGCTGCGCCCGGATGGCATAGGCCTTGGCCAGGTCCATCTCTTCGGTGCTGCGCGGCTTGCGCGGGCCCTGCTGGCCCTGGCCACCGCGGGCATGCCCGCCGGGCTTGCCCGCGCCATGGCCCTGCCCACGACGCTCACCGGGCTTGTGCTCGCCCTTGCCTGCGCCCTGCGGCTTTCCATTGCCGTTGCCGTTGCCACCCTTGCCCTGCGGGCGGCCATCACGGCGGGGGCCATCATTCTTGCGCTCGGGCTTGGGCGCGGGCTTGAAGCCCAGGCCCATCAGCTGGTCGCGGAGGGTATCGCTCATAGGATTCGGATCAGTAGTGCGGCGGCGGCGGTTCGCTCGCCGGATCGGAAGAATTCAGTGCGTTGCGGACCTTGCCCAGGTCTTCCAGCAGCACGCGCAGCACATCGGCGTTGCGCATGCCCTGCATGCGGGCATCAGCCAGCGCGTCGCTCAGCTCGGCCAGCGCCTGTTCCTGGAAGGACACGCGCATTTCCAGCTCGACCAGGCGCGCTTCCAGCGCCTGCTCACGTTCAGTGGGCAGATCAGACATGCAACGAGCGCCCCCGGCCAATGCCGTAGTACGCAAGACCTGCGGCTTCCACTTCGCCCGGCTCATACAGGTTGCGGCCGTCGAACACCGCCGCATCCTTCAGCTGCTCGCGCAGCTTCTGGAAGTCGGGGCTGCGGAACTGCTTCCACTCGGTGACCACCACCAGCGCGTCGGCACCCTGCAGCGCTTCATCGGCACTGTTGCAGAACACCAGGTCATCGCGTTCGCCGAAGATGCGCTGCGACTCGTGCATCGCCTCCGGATCGTAGGCACGCACCGTCGCACCGCCTTCCCACAGCTGCGCCAGCAGTCGACGGCTGGAGGCCTCACGCATATCGTCGGTGTTCGGCTTGAAGGCCAGACCCCATACGGCGAAGATCTTTCCACGCACGCCCTCGTCCTCGCCCTTGTCGTAATGACGCTGGATGAGGGCAAACAGATGGCCCTTCTGCGCATCGTTGACCGCTTCAACCGCATTGAGCAGCTTCGGCTCAAGGCCATACTGCTGGGCGGTACGGGCCAATGCCTGCACGTCCTTGGGGAAGCACGAGCCGCCGTAACCGGCACCCGGATAGATGAAGTGCCAGCCGATGCGTGGGTCCGAGCCGATGCCCTGGCGGACCTGCTCGACATCGGCACCGACGCGTTCGGCGATGTTGGCGATTTCATTCATGAACGAAATCTTGGTTGCCAGCATCGCATTGGCGGCGTACTTGGTCAGTTCGGCCGAACGCACGTCCATTTCCACCACGCGGTCGTGGTTGCGGTTGAACGGCGCGTACAGGCGACGCATCACCGCCACCGACTCTTCGTGCGCCGCGCCGATGATGATGCGGTCCGGGCGCATGCAGTCCGCAACCGCATCGCCTTCCTTCAGGAATTCCGGGTTGGACACCACGTCGAAGGCGATGTCCGCGCCACGCGCGGCCAGCTCCTCGGCAATGGCCGCACGCACCTTGTCAGCGGTGCCGACCGGCACCGTCGACTTGTTGACCACCACGGTCGGCACACTCATGTGCCGACCAATGGTTCGGGCTACGGCAAGCACGTATTGAAGATCGGCACTGCCATCCTCGTCCGGCGGCGTACCAACGGCGATGAACACCACCTGGCCATGATCGATGGCGGCCGCAGCATCCGTGGTGAACGCCAGCCGCGACGCAGCGTGGTTGGCCTTCACCATCGGCTCCAGGCCCGGCTCATAGATCGGGATGATGCCCTGGTTGAGGCCATCGACCTTGGCCTGGTCGATATCGACGCAGACCACCTGGTGGCCGACGTCGGCCAGGCAGGTACCAGTCACCAGCCCTACATAACCGGTACCGAAAATCGCAACGCGCATGTCCGTGCAGGCTCCGTGGTCGCTTACGGCAGAACGCCCAGCAGCTCGACGTCGAACGTCAGAGTCGCGTTCGGGCCGATCGGGCCGCCCGGGGTGCCGTTCTCACCGTAGGCGAGTTCGCCCGGGATCCAGAAGCGGTACTTCGAACCGACCGGCATCAGCGCGACGCCTTCGGTCCAGCCCTTGATCACCTGGTCCAGACCGAACTCGGCCGGCTGGCGGCCGTAGGAACTGTCGAACACGGTGCCGTTGAGCAGCTTGCCTTCGTAGTTCACGCGCACCTTGCTGCTCGGCAGCGGGCGCTCGCCGCTACCCGGGCGGATCACCTGGTACTGCAGGCCCGACGAGGTGGTCACCACGCCCGGCTGGGTCTTGTTCTTGGCCAGGAATGCGTTGCCTTCCGTGCGGTTGGTCTGCGCAGCCTGGGCGGCCTTGGCCTGCATTTCAGCCTGCTTGGCACCCATGAAGGCCTGGATGGTGGCGGTCGCGTCAGCTTCCGTCATCTTCGGCTGGCCCTTGGTCAGGCCGGTGCTGATTGCGTCAAACAACGAGGCGACATCGATATCGTCCTTCAGCTGCGCCAGCGACGGACCCACCGAGTAGGAGCCGATCATCTGCGACACCTTGACGCGGTCGACCTTCGGCGGCTGCGAGCCCGGTGCCACGCCCGGCACCTGCTGGCCGCTGCGGGCCATCACGACCTGGCGCAGGGCGGCATCGGTAGCCTTGGCCTGTTCCTGGGTGATCTGCGGCTGCAGGCCCTCGAACGAACGCTCAACGGCGGTGCGCAGGGCGGCCACATCGATCTCATCGGCGATCGGGGTGAACGACTTGGCGACATCAAGGCCGATGGCGTAGCCGAGCTTCTGCTTGGGGGAATTCAAGGTTGCGGTCTCCTTGGCGGCTGCGGGGGCAGCCGGTTGTTGCGACAGAGCGACACCCGAAGTGCCCATCGCCAGAATCAGAACCGACGCCGCGGCGCCGCGCATTCCCATCTTCATTCGCTGCATTCCTGGAAGTGTCTGGGCGCCGACGTCGGCGCGAAAAGAAACATTGTCGCACGCATGCCGTCGATGTCGAGGCATGCGTGCTGGATATCAATGCGTGGCGGCTGCCGCCAGCGCCTTGTCGATGGCCGCGGTCAGCTGCGGATCGTCCGGCGTCACCTTGCTGGCGAACTGGGCAATGACCTTGCCATCGCGGCCCACGAGGTACTTGTGGAAGTTCCAGGCCGGCGCAACGCCGGTCGCTGCGGTCAACCGCTGGTACAGCGGCGTGGCCTGCGTGCCGACCACATGCACCTTCTCGAACATCGGGAACTTGACGCCGTAGGTCAGGGTGCAGAAGTCCTGGATCTGCTTCTCGTCACCCGGTTCCTGGCCCTTGAAGTCATTGGAAGGAAAGCCCAGCACCGCAAAACCGCGGCCTGCATAGCGCTTCTGCAGCGCCTCCAGCCCTTCGTACTGCGGCGTGTAGCCACACTTGCTGGCGGTGTTGACCACCAGCAGCACCTGCCCGTGATAGCGCTGCTGCAGATTCACCTGCTGCTTGCTGGCCAACGGCCGGTATTCCAGATCGAGCAGGTCGGCCGCCAGCGCACTGGCGGAACCGGCGGCGCCGGCCACCATCAGGGCCAGCAGGGACAGGCCGCGCAGGCGGCACGGGGAAACGGTCGGCAGGGGCATCAGAGGCGGTCCGCGGTAGCCATTCACAAGGCCCGGCCAGTGCTGGCCGGGAATCGGCCGAACTATAGCACCGGGCTCTGGAGCCCCTGATGGCACAGGTCCCCCAGGCTTTGCGCGGCGTGGCGAATGTGCTGCCCGGGCGCCATCGAAGGCGCAGTGATGACATAGCATGGACATCACTGAATGGAAGGCCGCCCCGAAAAGCCCCCTGCAGAAGATTCATTTCCCTTTTAAATCAATCGACTAAAGGGATGTTTCAGCAATCTGACCACCCCTGCCATCAGTTGGGGACGGCAAGGGGTTGCACGTAGGCGTGCCGGTGTTATAGTTGCATACAACACCAGTCACCTGAGACAGGGGGAAGCCATGAACGTCCGGATCCGTCGCAACCTCACCGCCCCCGCGGCCGTCGCTGTTTCGACCCTGCTCGTGCTGGCCTGGTGGGCCACGCCCACCGCCCCTGTTTCCGCCGCTGCTGAAAGTGCGCAGGACGCGACTCTCTCCCCCGCAGGGAACGCCCCCTCCTCCCCCCCTCCCCCGCGTCGGCTGCACAGCGCGCTGTCCATGCCGTATTTCTCGTTCGCCCAGCCGCTGACCCCACGGAGCTGAATATGAGCGACATCCAGTGGAGCGACGGCGCTCCCATCTACCGTCAGTTGAAGGAGCGCGTGATCGCCATGATGCTCGACGGAATCCTCAAGCCGGGCGATGCCCTGCCTTCGGTGCGCCAGGTGGCCGCCGACTATCAACTCAACCCCATCACCGTTTCGCGCGCTTACCAGGAGCTGGCCGACGAAGGCCTGGTCGAGAAGCGCCGCGGCCTGGGCATGTTCATGACCGAGCAGGCGGCCACGCAGCTGCGCAGCAGCGAACGCGACCGTTTCCTCAACGAAGAATGGCCGGCGGTTCTGGAGCGCATCCAGCGCCTGGGCCTGAGCCTCGACGAATTGCTGCCCCAGGGGAAAGTCTGATGAATAGCACTGCAAGTGAGTCGGTCATCACCGCCCGAGGCCTGCGCAAGGCCTACAAGACCACGGTCGCCCTCGACAATGCCAGTTTCAGCATTCCAAGCGGGCGCATCGTCGGCCTGATCGGGCCCAATGGCGCCGGCAAGACCACCGCGCTGAAGGCCATTCTTGGGCTGACCTCGGTGGAGGGTGAACTGAGCGTGCTCGGCCGCGACCCGCGACTGCACCGCGACGAACTGATGAACGACATCTGCTTCATCGCCGACGTCGCCGTGCTGCCGCGCTGGCTGAAGGTGCGCGAGGCGATCGATTTCGTGGCCGGCGTCCACCCGCGCTTCGACCGCGCCCGCTGCGAGCGCTTCCTGGCCAACACCAAGCTGCAGCCGAAGCAGCGCGTGCGCGAGCTGTCCAAGGGCATGATCGTGCAGCTGCACCTGGCGCTGGTGATGGCCATCGATGCCCGCATCCTGGTGCTGGACGAGCCGACCCTCGGCCTGGACATCCTGTACCGCAAGGAGTTCTACCAGCGCCTGCTGGAAGACTACTTCGACGAACAGAAAACCATCATCGTCACCACCCACCAGGTGGAGGAGATCGAGCACATCCTCAGCGACGTGATGTTCATCCGCGATGGCCGCATCGTGCTCGACGCGGAAATGGACGACGTCGGCCAGCGCTATACCGAGCTGCTGGTCAATGCCGACCAGCTGGACACCGCGCGCGCCCTGAAGCCGATCGACGAGCGCAGCCTGGCGTTCGGCAAGACGGTGATGCTGTTCGATGGCGTGCCGCGCACCCAGCTTTCCTCTCTCGGCGAGACCCGCATCCCGGGCCTGGCCGACCTGTTCGTCGCCATCATGAAGGGGACCTACGCATGAATGCCGTCAACCACCCCATCAGCCCGATCGGCACCCTGCGCTGGCTGCTCAAGCGCGAGTACTGGGAGAACCGCGGCGGCTTCCTGTATGCCCCGTTGATCGCGGGCCTGATCTCACTGGTGATGAGCATCGCCGGCATTGCCTTCGGCCTGTTCGCGCTGAACCGTGCAGCACGCGACGGCGGCCTGCACATCGATGGCGAGAACGTGAACATCAACGGCCTGAACCTGGCCCTGCTCACCCGTGACATCAGTGCCAAGGACCTTGCTGATCTTGGCAACGGCCTGGACCTGACTCTGGTACTCAGTTCAAGCTGGCCGTTCGTGGTGCTGGCCTTCGTCGTGTTCTTCTACTGCCTGGGCGCCCTCTACGACGATCGCCGTGACCGCAGCATCCTGTTCTGGAAGTCGTTGCCGCTGTCGGACACGCAGACCGTGCTGTCCAAGGTGATCAGCGCACTGATCGTGGCACCGTTGTTCGCGGTCATCGCCGGCATCCTCACCATGTTCGGCTTCATGCTGATCATCAGTGCCGTCGCGCTGCTGCACGGTGGCAGCCCGATGACCCTGATCTGGGGCCCGGCCAGCCCGCTGACCCTGGCCGCTGGACACCTGGCCTGGATTCCGGTCTATGCCCTGTGGGCCCTGCCCACCGCCGGCTGGCTGCTGCTGTGCTCGGCATGGGCCAGGAGCAAGCCGTTCCTGTGGGCGGTAATGTTGCCGCTGTTTGCCGGCATCATTGTCAGCTCCACCAAGATGATGCCGCTGTTCGGCCTGACCACCGGCTGGTTCTGGCAGAACATCGTCGGCCGCCTGCTGCTGGGCGGCGTGCCCGGCATGGACCTGCTGTATCGCCTCGGCGCCGACGAAGCATCGCGCCGCGATCTGGACTCGGTCGTCAGCCTGATGTCCCCCGCCTCGCAGCTGAAGTCGCTGGCGATGCCGGAGCTGTGGATCGGCGCCGTCGTCGGTGCAGTGTTCATCTTCCTTGCCATCCGTCTGCGCAAGCGCGCCGGCGAGATCTGATCCCATCCATCCGGAGGCACCACCCATGCGTTCTTTGCTCGCCTGTTCTGCGTTGTTGCTGTTGCCGTTGTCGGCGCTGGCCGCCGATGCTCCGAACTGCAAGTTCACTGCCGCCCGCGCACTGAAGCTGGACGTGGCTGGTGCCAGGACGGTGGTGTTCGAGGTCAATCAGCATGACCTGAAGGTGGTCGCCAGCGCTGGCGGCGGCCAGCTGGATGGCCGCGCCTGCGCGTCCAGCCAGGAATGGCTGGACCAGCTGGTGCTGGAGCAGCGCAAGGTCGGCGACAAGCTGGTGGTGAGCCTGCGCCGCGACGGCCGCCAAAGCGGTATCAGCCTGGGCAACAGCTACGCCTGGCTGGATATCCGTGGCAGCGTGCCGGACAACATGCCGCTGCAGTTCAAGATCGGCTCGGGCGATGCCAGCGTGGAGAACGCACAGTCGCTGAGCGTGGACGTGGGTTCCGGTGATGCCGTGGTCCGCGGTACCCGCGGCAGCATCCACGCTGCAGTGGGTTCGGGCGACCTCAACATCGATGGCGGCAGCTCCCTGAATCTGCTGTCGCTGGGTTCCGGCGACGTCACCGTACGCAACATCACCGGCGATGCCAGCACCGGTACCGTCGGCTCCGGTGACCTGAAGATCAGCGATGTGCGTGGCAACGCGCGGCTGGATACCGTGGGCTCGGGTGATATCGAGTTCAAGCGCGTGCAGGGCAGCGTTGAAGTGGGCGTGGTCGGCTCCGGCGGGGTCGATCTGGCCGACATCGGTGGCAATGTGCATGTCCGCAGCCACGGCTCGGGCGACATCAACGTCGACGGCGTGCGCGGCACCCTGACCGTCGACCGCAGCGGCAGCGGTGACGTCGATCATCGCAACGTCAGCGGCCGGGTCACTCTGCCGCGCAGCAAGTAAACCCTCTTCCAGACACTACCAGGGGAACACCATGAACCTGTTGCGCCTGTTGCCCGCTGTGCTGCTGTCCCTGCCGCTGATCGCCTGCGGCGGCACGTCGTCAGCACCCGACAAGACCGTCGGCAAGAGTGTGGCCGAAGCCACAGGCGGCGTCGGCGAGACCGTCAAGAACGCAATGGACGATGCCCGCAAGGATATCGCCCAGGGCAACATCAAGATCTCGGCGGACAAGCAGCCACGTGCGGAGATCACGCCGGATGGCCGCCTGCTGATCGCGGGCAAGGAGATCGCCGCCAACGATATCCAGCGCCGTCATCTGCAGGACTACCGCGGCCACGTGGTCGCCATCGCGATGGACGGCATGGATGTCGGCCTGGCCGGCGCCAAACTGGGTGCCAGTGCTGCCGGCGAAGCGCTGAAGGGCATTTTCAGCGGCGACAGCGAAGGTGTCGAAAAGCGCATCAATGCCGAAGCCGAGAAGATCGAAGCCCAGGCCAAGCGCATCTGCGACCGCCTTCCGGCGATGCTGGCCAGCCAGCAGGCGCTCGCACGTGAACTGCCGGCATTCAAGCCCTACGCGACCATGGACCAGAGCGACGTGGACGACTGCGGCAAGGACACCGTGGTCCAGCGCTAGGCCTGTGACAGATCAGCGCACCCGGCCGGCAGCGGCGTCCGGCTGCCGGCCGTAGTGCGCCGCCCGGCTTACAATGGCGGCCCCGGACGCCCCCGAACCGATTGCCATGAAGAAGCTGTTTCTGCTGCTGGCCGCCCTGCTCTGCCTGGGCCTGGTTGGCTGTGACAAGGATTACCGCAACCACCGTGCCGAACGCGGCAAGCCCAAGATATCCGTGAGCGAAGGCATGGTCACCGTGCGTCGCCCGCCCGCGCCGAACATCATCATCCTCGCCGACGGCACGATGAAGATGGACGAGATCCAGATTCCGCTGGACGACGGGCAGAAACAGATGCTGCAGACCATGTTCGGCAAACTGCAGGTGCTGCGCCAGAACACCCTGGTGGCCGCACCGGCCGATCCCAACATGCAGCCGGTGAAGATCCAGCCGCCGGAGGGCATGGTCGTGATTCCGGCGGACCTGATCCAGCGCATCCCCGAGTTCAAGGACTACACCGACACCTTCGGCAACATCGTCGCCGACCGTCGCTGAAAGAAAACGCCGCCCAAAGGGCGGCGTTTCTGCTTTCTGTAGAGTCGAGCCATGCTCGACTCCGGAACAACAGTCGAGCATGGCTCGACTCTACAACCGGCCGATCAACCGCCGGCGCCGCCGCCACCGGCCTGGATGCCACCGGCAGTCAGCGCGGTCGGGTCCAGCAGGCGACGCAGCTCGGCCTCCTCCAGTCCACTGTCCTCCAGCGCCACATCCAGCACCGGGCGCTGTTCCTTGTACGCACGCTTGGCAATCGCCGCAGCCTTCTCGTAGCCGATGATCGGGTTGAGGGCGGTAACCAGGATCGGGTTGCGTGCCAGCGCCTCGGCAACCCGGTCCTCGCGCACCTTCAGCCCGGCAATCGCACTGTCGGCCAGCAGGGTGGACACGTTGGCCAGCAGGCCGATGCCATCGAGCAGGTTCACTGCGATCAGCGGCAGGGTGACGTTGAGCTGGAAGTTGCCGGTCTGCCCGGCCACGGTGATCGCAGTGTGGTGACCGATCACCTGTGCACAGGCCATCACCGTCGCTTCCGGAATCACCGGGTTGACCTTGCCCGGCATGATCGAGCTGCCCGGCTGCAGCGCCGGCAGTTCGATCTCGCCCAGCCCGGCCAGCGGACCGGCGTTCATCCAACGCAGGTCGTTGGCGATCTTGATCAGCGCCACCGCCAGCGCATTGAGCTGACCGGAAAGCTCCACCGCGTCGTCCTGTGCGGCCAGGCCTTCGAACTTGTTCTCGGCACTGTCGAACTTGAAACCGGTCTGCTGCTTCAGTGCCTTGGCCACCTGTGCACCGAAGCGCGGATCGGCATTGATGCCGGTGCCGATGGCGGTGCCACCCAGCGGCAGCCGGCGCACGCGCTTGAGGCTGTCTTCGATACGCTCCTGCGCCGACGCCAGCTGCGCCGACCACGCGCCGAATTCCTGCTCGAAGGTCAGCGGCATCGCATCCATCAGGTGGGTGCGGCCGGTCTTGACCACCTTGCGCAGGCTGCGGCCCTTCTTGTCCAGGGTCTTGCGCAGGTGCACCAGCGCCGGCAGCAGCTGCTCATGCGTCGCCAACACCGCCGACACCCGCAGTGCGGTCGGAATCACGTCGTTGGAGCTCTGCCCCTGGTTGACGTGGTCATTGGGGTGCACACTGGTCTTGCCCGCCTTGCCGGCACGGTTGGCCAGGGTGGCGATGACCTCATTGGCATTCATGTTCGACGACGTGCCAGAACCCGTCTGGTAGACATCGATCGGGAACTGCGCGTCCCAGTTGCCGGCGGCCACTTCGGCGGCAGCGGTCTGGATGGCCTTGGCCACGTTCTTCGGCAGGTGGCCCAGTTCTGCGTTGACGCCCGCGGCGGCGCCCTTGACCAGGCCCAGGGCACGGATGAAACCGCGCGGCATGCGCTGGCCCGACACCGGGAAGTTCTGCACGGCACGCTGGGTCTGGGCGCCCCACAGGGCGTCCGCAGGCACCTGCAGCTCGCCCATGCTGTCGTGTTCGATTCTGAAACCCTTGCTTGCAGCTTTGCTCATTGCATCAACTCCGCACTACTTCAGTTGGGGAAAGGGAAGCGGCGGCTGGCAGGGTGTCGCTTCCCGGGCTGGCGGCTGCGCCAACGATACTCCCTTGCCCGCAGCGTGGGATGACGAGGGCGGGCCAGATCGTTTCATCCGCAGGGCCGATCTGCACGCACAAGGGGTAGTGCCGGCCGCTGGCCGGCAATCCATCGAATCGTGGGCCTGGCGTGGTTGCCGGCCAGCGGCCGGCACTACCTCACCGGCACGTCGTAGAATATGGCCCCCGCCGCTCGCCCCAGCCCTGCCGACATGTCCGATTCCGCCCTGCTCGCCCTGTCCCCGCTCGATGGCCGCTATGCCGGCAAGGTCGACGCCCTGCGCCCGATCTTCTCCGAGTACGGCCTGATCAAGGCCCGCATCACGGTCGAAGTGGAGTGGCTGCTGGCCCTGGCCGCCGAGCCGGGCATCGTCGAACTGGCCCCGTTCTCCGACGCCGCCGTCGCCCGCCTGCGCGCCCTGGCCGCCAGCTTCAGCCCGGTCCAGGCCGCGCGCGTGAAGGAGATCGAACGCACCACCAACCATGACGTCAAGGCGGTGGAGTACTTCATCAAGGAACAGCTGAAGGACGACGCCGAGCTGGCCCCGGCGCTGGAATTCGTGCATTTCGCCTGCACCAGCGAAGACATCAACAACCTCAGCTACGGCCTGATGCTGGAACAGGCCCGCCGCGAGGTGCTGCTGCCGACCCTGGACGGCATCGCCAACAGCCTGCGCAGCCTGGCCCACGCCCAGGCCGGCCAGCCGATGCTGTCGCGCACCCACGGCCAGACCGCCTCGCCGACCACGCTGGGCAAGGAACTGGCCAACGTGGTCGCCCGCCTGGAACGCCAGCGCAGGCAGATTGCCGCGGTCGAACTGACCGGCAAGATCAATGGCGCGGTGGGCAACTACAACGCCCACATCGCCAGCTACCCGGACGTGGACTGGCCGGCCTTCGCCGAGCGCTTCGTGACCGGCCTGGGCCTGGTGTTCAACCCGTACACCACGCAGATCGAACCGCACGACAACATCGCCGAGATCGGTGATGCCGCACGCCGCGCCAACATCATCCTGATCGACCTGGCCCGTGACATCTGGGGCTATGTTTCGCTGGGCTACTTCAAGCAGCGCCTGAAGGAAGGCGAAGTCGGCTCGTCGACGATGCCGCACAAGGTCAACCCGATCGACTTCGAGAATGCGGAAGGCAACTTCGGCATTGCCAACGCGCTGTTCGAGCACTTCAGCGCGAAGCTGCCGATCAGCCGCTGGCAGCGTGACCTGACCGACTCCACCGTGCTGCGTGCGCTGGGCACCGCGTTCGGCCACAGCCAGGTGGCGCTGGATTCGCTGGCCAAGGGCCTGGGCAAGCTGGAAGTGAACCCGCAGCGCCTGGATGCCGATCTGGACGCGGCCTGGGAAGTGCTGGCGGAAGCCGTGCAGACGGTGATGCGCCGCCATGGCCTGCCGAACCCGTACGAGCAGCTGAAGGCGCTGACCCGCGGCCAGGGCATCACGGCCGAGTCGATGCGTGCGTTCGTGCAGGGGCTGGAGCTGCCGGCGGATGCGAAGCAGCGCCTGCTGGAGATGACCCCGGGCAGCTACACCGGCCTGGCCGAGTCGCTGGCGAAGAAGATTTAAGGAGTTTCCTTTGCGGCGGCGGCCGCGGGCGCTGCCTGCGGCAGGCAACAGCAACAGCAACATCAACGTCAAGAGCGGCTCTGGATTGCTGCTAGCTGGGCGGGACGGGATGGGCCAGCGGGACACGCCGTAAACCCGTCCATGGGGGCTCGATGGCGCCATCCATGGCGCCAAC